>JAYRXB010000146.1:0-4177 GCA_041917735.1 Cyclobacteriaceae bacterium | reverse complement strand
CCGGCGATGTACACGAAAGACGCCGTCTTGCTTCCGCCGGGCGTGCAGCCCATTACCGGTGGTCCCGAAGCGATCAAACAGTTCTGGGAAAGCCGGATCAAGGCGGGTATCAAGAACCATACCTTTGAAATCGTCAGCATTCGCGAAGATGGCAAGTACGCCTATCAAGTGGCCAAATGGACCGTCGTGCTGGTCAAGGACACCGGCGAACAGACACCGTTTTCAGGCAACACCGTTCGCATCTTCGAACGCCAGGATGACGGCACCTGGCTAACCAAGGTGCACATGTTCAATCGCCATCAATAAGGCCGGGCAACCCCGCCATGCCTCTACGCCTTCTCATACTGCTGGTATTCGCCCTCCTCTCCGGCTGCGCCGCGTTGCCTGAAGCACAGACCCGGCTGGTCGGTGCCCGACAGCTCGAGTTCGTTGCACATTCGCGTTCGGGGCCGGTGGTTGTATTTGAAAACGGGCTGGGTGGAAGAATGGAGTGGTGGAGCAAGGTCGTGCCGGCCATCGCGAACGACACTGCGTACTTCGCCTACAACCGTCCCGGCTATGGAAAGAGTGCCGCCTCTGAAACCCGCCGCGACGGCGCCCACATCGTCGACGAGCTTCGCGCCGCGCTGCTCGACCAGGGCATGCAGCCGCCCTACGTGCTGGTTGGCCATTCGCTCGGCGGCCTCTACATGCAGCTGTTTGCGCGGAAGTATCCGCAGGAAGTGGCCGCATTGATCCTCGTCGATTCGACGCATCCAAAACAGCTTGAGGGTGCGGGCGCGATGGAAAAACAATCGCTGTGGACTCGCGGCGTAATCGGGGTGCTGGTAACGGGCACCGCGAAAGAAGAACTCGACTTGCTTCCACAGACCGGCGAACAGGTACTCGGCCTCCCGACAACAGCGGGCATTCCCGTCTTCGTGCTCAGCGCATCCGAGCCGATGAAGGAAACGTCCGACCTCGCACGCTTCGCCAATGAAAAGCGGGTAGAGATTGCCGGCATGTATCCGGGGTCGAAGCAGATATGGGTTGAAAGCGGTCACGCAATCCCGCTTGAAAAACCGGAGGCCGTAATCGGCGCAATACGATCTGCGTTGGCCGTGGCTCGGGGTGCGCGCTGATCCCTCGCCAGGGACTTCCCCGTCAAGCCTCAATTCTCACCGACCGGCCGCAGGCCGGTTTTTCTTTCGTGCCTGCGCTATGCCGGACATCCCTGCACGAACGGCAAGTACCGCCGCAACGGCTAAAACCGGGTCAATACAAAACTGTTTTTTGATCCGGTGTGTCGGGTCGGCACGACAGCCCTGAGCGTTGCGCAAGGCGGCCTGAAACTTACGGCAGTTTTTGTAAAAAACTGGCTGAATCAGACAATACACATCCCCCCTCGACTTTTACCCTTCTCTTCCGAATTTTCATAAAAACACGGAGGAGACTCATGAAAAGTTTACTTAGAAATTTTCCGCTTACCGTCGTTGCGCTGTCATCCACAGGCTTTGCCAACGACGGAACCATGATGTCCGGGTATGGGATGAAGAATTCCATGATGGGAGGCGCCTCGATTGCATTACCACTTGACTCGGTAGCGGCCGCAAACAACCCTGCTGGCATGGCAAAGGTCAGTACAAGAATCGACGGTGGCCTGCGTGTCTTTCGAGGGACCGCAAATAACGCTTTTCTCGGAAATGAGAACTCCATGGAGTTGACAACCGTGATCCCGGAGGGCGGATTCAACTATCAGTACAGCAACGATACGACCCTGGGAGTTTCTATTTTCGGCAGCGGAATGAAGACGGACTATGAAAAACCTATCGTTCCCATTCCTGGCCTTAACAATTCGAGCAACGAAATCCAGCAGATAAGCATTACTCCCACATTAACCAAACGCATTGGAGATTCCTTCTACTTCGGAGTCTCGCCAACCATTCTCTATACCTCTGTAACCACCAAAGGGGTTCCAGGCCGGGCTGATGATTCCGACTCCGCCGTCGGGTTTGGTTTTCGAGTCGGAGTTCTGTGGGATGCGACCGACAAGCTATCCATTGGTCTGATGTATGCGCCTAAGACGAAAGCCGGAACGTGGAGGCGTTATAAGGATAATTTGTTTGCGACGGCCAAAGGGCGGTTCGATGCACCGGAACAACTTGGCGTTGGGGTCGCCTACAAGCTGACTGAAAACACCACGGTTGCCGGCGACTTCATGCGCATCGGCTGGGGTGAGGTTGACTTTCTTAACGACAAGTCCGGAATTGGATATCCGAACCAAAACGTTTACAGAATAGGAATTTCACACCAGATTAACGAGCGCTTTGAATTTCGAGCTGGATACAACCACGCCGATCGATTTGCTTTCTCTCAGTATGCGAATAATAACTTCATGGGCCCTGGAATATCTTATCGAAGCTATGCTTTCGGTGTCAGCTATAAACCGGTGAATGACTACGAGGTCAACTTGGGGTACGAAAAACACCTTCCCGAAAAACTGGAAGGATCTGGCCCAAGCACAGGCTCACGAATTGATGTGAACTATGGGTACATCTTGCTGGGAGTCTCCAAAATATTTAACTGAGACCGGCCCCGAAAATATCCATTTAGACCATCTTTATGCCCACAATTTTTCGGGATTCGTATTTTCGCCCGACGATGAGGTATTGAAAATAATGAATACCAAAGACGACAGCGTTTTACCCAAAGTTACGGTGCCCTTCATCAAATCGAAGAGCCCTCTGTTACTTGAGGCACGCACCCCTCCCTACTCCCCCGGGACCAAGCACCTTGCAAAGGGGACTCAAGTCTCTCCCAAAAGGCTCAAACTTCCATGCAGCATTAGGTTTGATCAGGATGTCGAGATCGGCATGAGAGACGGAACAAAGCTGGTCGCCAATATTTTCAGACCAGATGGGCAAGTTTCCCGGATGCCGGTTGTACTGAGTTTTACCCCATACGGGAAGATGGGAGGCTACTGGCAGTTGGATAAGTTCCCGTTCCGAGCGGGCATCCCCGATGACGCGCTATCTGACTTACAGACTTTTGAGGCGCCTGATCCAGCCTATTGGTGCAATCATGGCTACTGCATCGTGTATGTCAGTGCACGCGGGACGGATCACTCCGAAGGCGACCATTCATTTCAAGGCGTCATCAATGCTATGGATGCCTACGATTCCGTGGAGTGGATCGCAGCTCAACCGTGGTGTAACGGGAATGTGGGGATGTCAGGAAACTCGCAACTGGCAATGATTCAATGGGCCGTAGCCGCTCTTCAGCCGCCACACTTGAAAGCCATCGCTCCTTGGGAGGGACTGTCGGACCATTATCGTGACAACATCTGCAGCGGCGGCATCCCCTTTCCCGGCTTTCATGCTGACGTAATCAATCACAGCTATGGGAACGGCGGCATTGAGGACGTGCCGAAGGCTCTCAAGCTCCATCCGCTTTACGACGCGTACTGGGCAAGCAAGGCTCCAGCAATCGAGGATATCGACATCCCCGTTTACGTGGTCGCAAGTTATACGAACGTGTTGCACTGTTGGGGAACGTTTTCCGCATACCACAAGCTGGATCCTTCACGCACCTGGCTGCGTATCCACAACACGATGGAATGGCCGGATTTATACCACCCAAAAAATGTCGAAGACCTTCGTCGCTTTTTTGACCATTATCTGAAGGGACAGGAAAACGGTTGGGGAGATACTCCTCGCGTCAGAATGTCAGTACTGGATATGGGTGGCTCCGATACTGTAAATCGACCGGAGGAAACGTGGCCTCCTAAGGACAGCAAGCGCAAAACTTTCTATCTGGATGGGCGATCAGGTTTTCTGACGACATCACCGCCTTCGGCCAGCACCCAGGTGAGCTATCAGTCTGACGACCGGAAGGGCAGAGTGGAGTTTGCAATCACTTTTGACAAGGACGTGGAAATCTCCGGCTACATGTCTCTGCGCTTATGGGTACACAGCGACGAAGCAGACGATATGGACATTTTTGCTGTGGTCGAAAAAGTACGGAAAGGAAAACCTCTATTCCGCTCGATCATGCCACCACCGTTCAAGCCGCTGGTTGCGTTGCTGGGTTTCCTGCATCGCAGAGGAATGTTCAAGTATGGTTTCACCATTTACAATGGGCCAACCGGGCGTTTACGGGTGTCGCATCGTGCTCTGGATTCGTCGCGCTCCAAGGAGGG
>JAYRXB010000145.1:0-3106 GCA_041917735.1 Cyclobacteriaceae bacterium | reverse complement strand
CGTTTCTTCCGGCCTTCCATATTGTTCAGACACAAGTTTGTTAATCCGTTAAATCAACCTTTCATGATCCGCAACTACCTTACCGTGGCCACCCGGAACATCCGTAGGCAGAAACTGTACGCCTTCATCAACGCGATCGGATTAAGCGTAGGTATAGCCTTTTGCATGCTGATTTACCTGTACATCGAAGATGAACGCAATTTCGATCAGTTTCATGTCAACAAAGACAGGATCTATCGTATCCAGGAGAAGAGTTTCGACACCTGGCAGCCAAACCCGGAAAAGCCTTTCCAGGAATCGGCCTGGCTCCAGACCGGGTTGGCCCCGGCGCTGAAGTCCGATTTGGCTGAAGTTGAATATGCCTGTCGGTTCAGTCCCGATGCCGAGGCTATCGTACGCTACCAGGACAAGGCCATCACCGAGTCCATCAGCTACACGGATGCTGATTTCTTCAAGATGTTCTCTTTTCGGCTGATCTCCGGCAATGCCGACAAGCTCTTTCAGAACAAGTCCGATGCAGTCATTACGCCGGAGATTGCCGAGAAGTACTTTGGTAAGGAAGAACCGCTGGGAAAAACCTTTACGCTCGATGTGGAAGGCGAGGCAACCTCCTTCATCGTAGCTGGTGTCATTGAGGCGCCGCCTGCGCACTCCAGCATCGATTTCAAGATCCTGATTCCACAAGAAAACCGCCCGTATTTCGACAAGAACCTGGACAACTGGGGCAATTTCAATACGCCCACATTTGTTCAGTTGAGACAGAATGCGAGTAGAGAAACGTTTAAGGCTAATCTCGCCGCATTTGTCGACAAGCGCATGAGCGACCGAATTGAGAAATGGAAAAAGCGGTCCACGATTCCGATCCCCGAAGGCACGGTCATGTTTGAGTACAAGTTTGCCCCGCTCACGGAGATTCACCTGATGAAGGAAATTGGGTGGCACAAGGTCAGTGATCCGCAGTATTCATTAATCCTGGGCTCCGTTGCCATACTCATTCTCGTGATTGCGTGCATTAACTACATTTCACTGGCTCTAACGACATCGACTGCACGGCGTACCGAGGTAGGTATCCGAAAAGTCGTGGGTGCGCACAAGGGGCAGCTGGTCAATCAGTTTGCCGTGGAGTCTGTGCTCCTGGCCTTTGTGAGCATGGTGGTAGGATGGGGCCTGGTGGCGCTGTTCCTGCCCAGTTTCAATGCTTTTACTGACAAAGGCATTCAGCTGGTGGGCGGGAATTGGCCGGGTATGGTGGCCTTCACCGTGGCGCTGGCCTTGGTGGTCGGATTGGTGGCAGGAAGCTATCCGGCGCTTTTCCTTTCGTCGTTCCGGCCAGCGCAGGTGCTGAAGGGTGGGTTCACCTCCCGCGTCAATGCGGGCTTCACAAGGCCCTTGGTCGTTCTTCAGTTTGCACTGTCTTCCTTCCTGATCATTTGCGCGGTGATCATGTATCGGCAGATGAATTTTGTGGCCACCAAGGACCTTGGCTACGACCAGCATCAGGTTATCGTTTTGCCCACGCAGAAGGGGTGGACCGCCGAGTCCGACCAGACCGTTCAACAGCTGCGCACCCGGCTCGAGCAGGAACCGGACGTGATTTCGGTGGCCGGAACTACGTCGTCGTTTAACCGCGGTTGGTCGCGCTACGGGTATCGTATTGACGGGGAGCAGAAGTCAGCCTATGTGTATGGCATTGATACCTATTACATTCCAACACTTGACATCGAGCTGGTTATGGGTAGGAATTTTGACCCATCCAACCCTTCCGACAGCACAGCCTTAATCGTGAACGAGGCGTTGGTCAAGGATATGAAATGGGACGACCCGCTGAACGCGTTGCTGAATTGGAAGGAAGACTCCCTGAGTAAAGGCGTGAAGATTATCGGCGTGGCCAAAGACTATCACTTCCGTTCACTGGAAGCCGGCATCGATCCCATGATCCTGAGCATGGATACCAAGCACGTGGGGCATTTGGGAAATATCATGATCAAGGTTAGGCCCGACAACATACCGGCTACGATGGACAAACTCAGAACCATCTGGAGAGAGATGTATCCCGACCGGCCCTTTGATGCAGGCTTCCTGGACGAAGACGTGGCGAAGCAATACAAGACCTATACCCGTTGGATGAGCATCATGGGACTGGCGACAGGCTTTGCGATCCTGATATCGTGCCTCGGGCTCTTTGGTTTGTCAGGCATCAACGCTGTAAACCGTACCAAGGAGATCGGCATCCGGAAAGTGATGGGCGCAGAGCTGTCCAATATCTTCATCCTCCTAAACCGTCCGTTTGTTATCCTGGCCCTCATCGCGTTTGTGTTGGCGGCTCCTGCATCCTGGTACGTCATCACCAACCTGTTCTTGGCTGATTTTAAGTACAAGATCACGGTAGGATGGGAGCTCTTTGCCGTCAGTGTACTGGTTGGCCTCGCGCTGGCTGTGCTCACGGTCAGCTATCATGCCATCAAGGCGGCGCTGTCGAATCCGGCGGAGACGCTGAAGTATGAGTAGCGGAAGGAGGTCTTGTGGTTTTCTTCTGGCTTTGTTGTTCAGGAAGAGCCCGACCTCCATGCTGGTTGTGAACAGCATTAATTCATTCTTCAATGCATGTAAGAAGGCGGTCGACGCCGACAGCGTGTTGTATTGATTGCTGCGGCATGCATTTCAATACGACTTAGTGTTTGATCGTCATCAAAGTTGGTAAAGGTGACGTCCGATTTTGATAGATCCTGATTGCCAGAATCCGGATTGATAAACCCAAAACAATACATGCCAGCAGCTTTCGCAGCCATTACCCCGTTGTGACTATCTTCAATCACAAAACAGAGCGCTGGCGGTTGCTGAAAATGCGATGAAACCTTCAAAAAAATATCGGGAGCCGGTTTGCCGTTTTCGATGTCTTCACCGCTTACCACTAAGTCAAAGTAGCCAGCTATCTTCAGTTTACTCAAAATCAACTCAATGTTCATTCTGAGGCCTGAGGAAGCTATGGCGCAGGGGTATCTTCTGGCTCGTAATTTTTCCAAAAACGACCTTAACCCGGGTGTTGGGCTTAATTCTTCCGATTGCAATACCTTATGTTTTAGCTCACGCTCTTTGAGAATGTACT
>JAYRXB010000144.1:0-7711 GCA_041917735.1 Cyclobacteriaceae bacterium | reverse complement strand
GACGATGAAGGGAGCGTTCACCTCCGCCCTGCTGCGCGAAATCCAGGCTACGCTTGACAAGAATGGCCAGGTGATCCTCTTTCAGAACCGCCGTGGACATTCGCCACTGGTTGAGTGTGAGGACTGCGGTTGGATTCCAAAATGCATCAACTGTGCGGTGAGCCTCACCTACCATCAATATCGTCACGCCCTGATCTGTCATTACTGTGGGTACCGCGAGGAACTTCCCGCCAAGTGCCCATCCTGCGGCAGTAAACGGATCCTGACGCTGGGGTATGGCACGCAAAAATTGGAAGAAGAGCTTACCCTCCATTTTCCAACGGCCCGTATCCAGCGCATGGATCTCGATACCACGCGCACACGTTCCGGCTATGAGACCATTCTGGGCGACTTTGAAAAAGGTGAAACCGATATCCTGGTGGGCACCCAAATGGTTACCAAGGGGCTCGATTTCGATCGCGTTCGATTGGTCGGTGTATTTGACGCCGACAGGATGATGCACTTCCCGGATTTCCGCTCCTACGAACGGGCGTTTCAACTCATCGTACAAGTGAGCGGGCGAGCCGGCCGACGGGAAAACCAGGGGCATGTGCTTATTCAGACCGCCAACCCCGACCAGGCGCTGTTTGGGCACGTTACCCAGCACGCCATCGCGTCCTTCCTCAACGAACAATTGGACGATCGTGAGCGTCACCATTATCCTCCCTTCACCCGGCTTATTGAAATCACCGTCAAACACTCCGACAGGGTTCAGAGCGCCCGGGCTGCGCAGTTGCTTGCCTTGCAAATCCGTGAGAAACTCTCCGGGCTACGGGTGATGGGGCCCGGTGAACCCGTTATCTCAAAAATCCGGAACGAATACCTCAACACCATCTTGTTGAAAATCCCCAGGGACCAGGGAAAACTTGGTACCATCAAGCACACCCTCCTCACCCTGAGCGATCTGCTCGTGGAGGATAAAGCCTATCGGGGCATCAAAATCGTGTTTGATGTCGACCCGGTTTGAAACTGTAATCAGCGGGTGAGAATATCCCAGCTATTCAGCACAGGGATAGCATGATGGGCTGTCAGGTCAAACTGGGAGGGCACGACCGATATAAAATTGTTGGCGATGGCCCACTCATCGTTGTCTTCCCCTTTATCGAAGTTGACGAAATTGCCCGTCATCCAGAAGTACTTTCGGCCATTGGGGTCCCTCCGTTCATCGAAGTCCTCCACCCATTTGGCGTTGGCCTGGCGGCAGATGCGTATTCCCTTGATCGGCTCGTGTCGTTTGGGCGGAAAGTTGACGTTCAGGGCTACCCCTTTGGGTATCTCCTTCTCCAGTACCTGTTTGGTGATCTTTCTTACGTAGTCCAGCGCATGCGAAAAGTCTGCATCGGCACTGTAGTCGCACAGTGAAAATCCGATGGCCGGGGTCCCCTCGATGGCCGCCTCAATGGCCGCAGACATGGTTCCGGAATACAAAACACTGATGCTGGTATTGCTTCCGTGGTTAATGCCGCTCACCACCAAGTCAGGCTGACGCTGATCCTTGAGTACGTAATGGCGCGCCATCTTCACGCAATCGGCCGGCGTACCCGAGCATTCATAGGCCTGTATGTCGTCGAATATTCTCGTCTCCTTGATCCGGAGTGTATCGCCCACCGTGATGGCGTGACCCATTCCCGACTGCGGCCGGTTCGGGGCTACGACAATCACTTCACCGAGGTCTTTCATCACCGAAACCAGGTGCCCGATGCCGGGCGCCGTAATACCATCATCATTGGTAACCAGAATTAGGGGCTTGCTCATCTACTTGAATAAGGAATTATAATAGGTGACAATTTGTACGAATTCGTTGCGGTCGGTAAGGTCGAGCCGGTTTGTCTTGATGTACTTGGCCACCTGGTCGGACTGGGGTTCCATTAACCGAAGAAGGTCATTTTTCTTTCCGTCAAATACCTCAATACTACCATTTTCTCTCAACAGGAAATAATGGTAAACCAGCACCATCCGGGTGGACGAGCCGTAGCTGTAAAATGCGTTGGTGTAGCTTCTGTATTCAACACTCTCACGGCACAACAATGTCATTTTGCCCTCGGCAAGAAGCTCAAAGATCACCGGAGCCTTGTAAGCCCCTGACGTCTGGTAGGGAATGCTGTAGAACTGCCTGTACCGCCTGGACGTCTGATCGAAAATCTCAAAGTACGTCATCTTGCGGGCTGTGTAGGACTCCAGTTTTCCCCCCTTCGTAAACTGGATCAGGTCATTCTGCAAGTCATACTTCACGCTTCCACTCAGCGTATCTCCGCTCTCCAGGACCACTTTTCCATCGTGCCAGAATTCAAATGGAAACTGCTGGCCAAAGGCGGCCCCTGTGAAAAGAAAAGCCATCCCCAGGAACAGGAATCTCATAGGTTCTTCAGGATCGTATGCCCCAGCTTGTCGCGTTTTGTTGTAAGGTAGCGTTCGTTATGCTTATTGGGCACAGTCTCAATCGGCACATTCTCTACAATTTCCAGGCCATAACCCATGAGTCCGACACGCTTCTTGGGGTTATTGGTAATCAGGCGCAGTTTAGAAATCCCAAGGTCGCTGAGAATTTGCGCTCCAATTCCGTAATCGCGGTTGTCCATATCAAACCCCAGCTGCAAGTTGGCTTCTACCGTATCGAGGCCTTCCTCCTGCAACTTATACGCTTTCAGCTTGTTGAGTAACCCAATGCCCCGCCCCTCCTGCTTCATATACAAGACCACGCCGGTTCCAGCCTTGTCCACCATCCGCATGGCATCGTGCAACTGCGTGCCGCAATCGCATCGGCATGAACCAAAGATATCGCCCGTCACACAGGATGAGTGTACCCTGACCAAAACGGGCTCATCCTTTTTCCAGGAGCCTTTGATCAATGCAAGGTGCAGCTCGCCCGTGTTGATTTGCTCGTACGCAGCGAGTTTGAAGTCGCCGTAAGAGGTGGGCAGGTTTACATCCACACGCCTGCGTACCTGAGACTCCTTTTTCAGGCGATACGCGATGAGGTCCTTGATCGATACCAGTTTCAGGTCAAATTTCCTGGCGACGATCCTCAGTTCAGGAAGACGGGCCATCGACCCATCCTCGTTCATGATTTCCACCAGTACGCCGGCGGGCCGAAAACCAGCCAAGCGGGCAAAGTCAATGGCCGCTTCCGTGTGACCGGAGCGCCGCAAAACGCCTTCCCGCTTTGCCTTCAGGGGAAAGATGTGACCTGGCTTTCCCAGTTCTTCCGGCTTCGTCTCCGGATCAGCCAGTGCCTTGATGGTACGGAAGCGGTCATGCGCAGAGATGCCGGTGGTACAGCCGTGGCCGATGAGGTCAACAGAAACCGTAAACGGCGTCTCATACGCGGCGGTGTTCTTGCCTACCATAAGATCCAAGCCGAGCTCCTCACAGCGGTCTTCAATCAAGGGAACGCAGATCAGGCCCCGGCCCTCCTTCGCCATAAAATTCACAATCTCCGGCGTAACCGTTTCCGCCGCACAAATGAAATCACCTTCATTCTCACGGTCTTCATCATCCACAACGATGATCATTTTGCCATGCCGGATATCCTCAATGGCCTCCTCAATGGTATTCAGTCGTTCCTCGCTCATGTTCACTCAAAATTCACACGTGTTAACAAAATCATCTTTCAATATGTTCCTAACGCGCCACCACAATCCCCAGCATCTTAGCCAGGTCACGCTCGGCGGACTTCAACCCCTCCTGTTGTTCCAGGCACTTATCTACCTCCAGCCAATTGCCATTTTGTTCCGAGGTTCGCAACTTAACCAGGTTCTCTTCAATCATCTTTTGAACCACCCTGAACTTAAAGCGAAGCACGTTGGTTAGCGCCATATCTTTCAGGATCTCCTCCTCGTCCGGAAAGTAGATCTGAAACTTCTCCTTCCAATGGGGCGACGTCTCATACCGGTCGGTCATCAAATCCGTAATTGCCTTCTTTACTTCCGGTGACCCCCGATCCAGGAAGTGCCGGTTGTCCGGAACCTTGCCTAGCTTCAGCTGTGCAGCAAACTGATCATGAATTTCCCGAAAGACCGGGTTGGTGAACTCCACATCTTCCAACTCATGCAACAGGAACTCTACGAGGCTATGGTCCTCATCAACAACCCGGTCCGCATAATTCAACAGGAGCCGGATTGTTTCGCGCTCCTGGTAATACACCATGTCGCGGGGATCAACCGCCTGAGGAGCCGTATCCTGAATCTGTTCCAGGGCAGAATCAAACTCCGGGGGAACCTGCCCGGGGGCTTCGCGGTCGCGCTTGCGGCGCTCCTGTACCAATAACTTATTGAGCTCAACCAGCAGCACGGGCTCACCGATCTTCAGCTGATGGCTGGTTTCCTGGAGGTACACCGAACGCTTTACCGGATCAGGGATCAGCGCAATACTGCTTACGATCTCCTTGATTGACTCCGCCTTGCGAATCGGGTCACTGCCCGCTTCGGCAGCAAAGAGTCCCGACTTGAAGGAAATAAAGTCCTGCGTGTGCGTTGCCAGGTACTTGTGAAACGCCGTCGTCCCCACCTTACGGGAGTAACTGTCGGGATCCTCGCCATCGGGCAAGAGCACGACCCGGACATTTAGCCCGCCTTTCAAGATCAGGTCTATGCCCCGCAACGCGGCCTTGATGCCGGCTGCATCACCATCGAACAGCACCGTCACGTTTTCGGTAAACCGTCGGATCAGCTTGATCTGATCTTCGGTAAGGGCCGTCCCGGATGAGGCGACGACGTTCTCAACGTCAGACTGATGCATCGACAAGACATCCGTGTATCCTTCTACGAGGTAGCACGTATCGTGCTGGCGGATTGCATTTTTCCCCTGGTAGAGCCCGTACAACACGTGGCTCTTGTGATAGATATCCGTTTCGGGAGAGTTGATGTACTTGGGCTGGTTCTTTTCTTTGCCCATCATCCGCGCTCCGAAGGCGATGACTTTCCCGGAAAGATTGTGCACCGGGAAGATTACCCTTCCGCGAAACCGATCGTACATCCGACCCTCGTCATTTTTGACTATGAGGCCGGTCTTTTCCAGCAAGTCGCTGTTGTAGTTCTTCCGGATCGCTTCATCCATAAGGTTGGACCAGCCGTCCAGCGCATACCCCAACTCAAACTTCTGAATCGTTCGGTCATTGAAGCCACGTTCGTGGAAATAGCTGAGGCCTACACCCTTCCCTTCATCCGTCTCGAGCAGGTTCTTCCGGTAGTAGTCCTTGGCAAAGTTCATCAGGATGTAAAGGCCGTCCCGTTCACTTTGCTGTTCCCGCGCTTCTTCCGATCCGGCCTCTTCCTTGATCTCTACGCCGTACTTTTTGGCCAGGAACCGAATCGCCTCCAGGTAGCTCATTCCCTCGTGCTCCATGACGAAGGTTATGGCATCACCCCCCTTTCCGCTGCTGAAATCCTTGAAAATGCCCTTCGCTGGAACAACGAAGAATGAAGGGGTCTTCTCATTATTAAATGGGCTCAGGGCCTTGTAGTTCTGCCCTGACCGCTTCAAGGACACGAAATCGCTGATCACGTCGACGATGTCGACCCGGTTCTTTACTTCATCGATGGTCTCCCGGCTGATCAAGGAAAAAGGAGGAAAAGGCTAAACTTTAAGGGTTCAAAGATAGTTATTCATCAGGCATTTGGACGGGTCAAAAATACCCTTGAAAAACCCCCGGGAGAACGCCAATGCGACTAAATTCGCGTCTTAAACCGCTGAGAATGACTGCTGATGATGTCCTGAATGCGCTAAGAACCGTCAATGACCCGGACTTGAAGAAAGACCTGGTCAGCCTGAATATGATCCGGGATGTGTCGGTCCAGGGTGATGACGTGGCATTCACGGTAGTCCTCACCACGCCCGCTTGCCCGCTCAAAGAGATCATCCGTCGCGATTGTGAGGCCGCCATCCGAAAGATCGCCCCTAAAGCATCGATCCAAATTCACATGAGCTCAACGGTGACGTCGGTTCGGGACAATGCCGTCACCCTCCAGGGCGTCAAGAACATCATCGCGATCGCCTCCGGAAAAGGCGGTGTGGGCAAGAGCACCGTAACCACCAACCTGGCCGTGGCCCTGGCACGCTCCGGCGCCAAAGTAGGACTCATCGATGCCGATATTTTCGGGCCTTCCATTCCCACCATGTTCAATTGCGAGATGGAACAGCCTGAAGTGAACGTCATCAACGGCAAGAACGTGATTGTTCCCCTGGAGCACTATGGTGTCAAACTGATGTCCATTGGGTTTCTGGCTCCCCCCGACAGCGCCGTAGTGTGGCGTGGACCGATGGCCAGCTCTGCACTGAAGCAATTCATCACCGATACCCTGTGGGGCGAATTGGATTACCTGTTCATCGACCTACCGCCGGGCACGAGTGATATTCACCTCACCCTGGTTCAGACTGTGCCCGTAACTGGCGTAGTCATCGTCACCACCCCGCAGAAAGTTGCGTTGGCCGACGCCACCAAAGGCCTTGTCATGTTTCAACAGCCTCAGATCAACGTACCCATTCTGGGCGTGGTGGAGAACATGGCTTATTTCACGCCCGGTGAGCTGCCTGAAAACAAGTACTACATTTTCGGCAAGGACGGTGGCAAGAACCTGGCGGAAAAATACCAGGTACCCTTCCTGGGACAGATCCCGTTGGTGCAGAGTATTCGGGAAAGTGGCGACAGCGGACTTCCGGCCGTCATGAAAGAAGGACCTACGGCCGAAGCCATCCGGTCACTGGCCGAATCGCTCGCGCGGCAGGTTGCCATCCGAAATGCTACCTTTGCCAATACCCGTAAAGTGGAAATGATCTCATGACGCCCATGACCGATACCGACTACATTCTAAAGCGCGTTGAGATGGCCCTGGACGACATACGCCCCTACCTAGAGGCGGATGGAGGCAATGTTCGAGTAGTCGATATTTCCCAGGAGCTCAAAGTACGCCTGGAATTTGTCGGGAACTGCGGAAACTGCCCGATGTCCACCATGACTTTTAAAGCCGGTGTAGAGGAGGCTATCCGACGGGCAGTCCCTGAGATCAAGGGGATTGAGGTCATCAACCTCATCGTCGCCTAACACTGCTCCGGTCACCCCGGCTGCCTTCCTTGAATTAATACTAAATTTGCCGGACTCCCGTTAAACCAACGTGACAATGGGCAGTCAAAACCAGGTATCGTGAATATGACCGCTCGGGGGCTTTTAGGGGTTGCATGCCTATTCATTCTGCCCGCCATTCAGGCAGTTGCCCAGGGCCCTGAACGCTGTTCCACGACCAAGAACGAGGAGATGCGAAGGGCCAAAAACCCCAGACGCGAGACACCCGAACAGTTTGAGCAATGGATGCAATCTCGGCTTGCCGCAAAAAGGAGCCAATTGCCACAGCAGGCTTCCGCAACTTACACCATCCCCGTGGTGGTGCACGTGCTCCACAATGGCACAACTGACATCACCAACATTACGGATTCACAAATCAATTCCCAGGTTGCCGTCCTGAATAAGGACTTCAAGCGCCTGAATCTTGATGCCGGCAATACGCCTGCCGAATTTCAGTCTGTTGCGGGAAGCATTGACATTGATTTCGTGCTGGCCAAGAGAGATCCCGAAGGCCAACCGACAACCGGCATAACCCGCACACAGGCCACCAAGCCACAATGGTCACTCGCCGATCAGACGGAGTTGAAGCGTCTCAGCTATTGGCCAGCAGAGGAT
>JAYRXB010000143.1:0-2939 GCA_041917735.1 Cyclobacteriaceae bacterium | reverse complement strand
TTGGCCGGGTGCGCGCCTACGTCACCGCACAGAACCTCCTAACCATCTCTCCCTACAAGGGCGTAGATCCGGAGATTTTCAATGGTATCGACAATAACCTGTACCCGCGCTCCATCACCGTATCGGTCGGCGTGGACGTAACGTTCAAATAACAAAGACTATGAAAAAGATACTCTTACCTTTTCTGCTGGTAGCAGCCGCCTGCACCGACCTCGACCTCAAGCCGGCACTCGGCGATGTGGACGCAGTAGTCTTCACCGATTTTCAATCCTACCGGAAGTACCTGGCGAAAGTGTACGCAGCCTTCTCACTCACCGGTCAAATTGGCCCCAACGGTCAGCCGGATATCACCATCGTGAACGATGAAGGGTTCACCAGCTACATCCGCTCCTACTGGAAGGTGCAGGAACTGACCACGGACGAAGCCGTGATCTCCTGGACAGACGCCGGTATTCAGGACCTCCACACGCACACGTGGAGTTCAACCAACCAGTTTGTGCGTGTACTGTACTACCGGATTTTCTACATCGTGGCCTATGCCAACGACTACCTTGGCCAATCCACCGATGCCCTCCTTGATGAGCGCGGCATGTCTGCAGCGCAAAAACAGGAGATCAAGCGCTACCGTGCAGAAGTTCGTTTCCTCCGCGCGCTGGCCTACTGGCATGCCCTCGACCTGTTCCGCAACGTGCCGATCTTGACTTCCATCACGGCCGAACTTCCGGTGCAGGTAACTCCCAACGACTTGTTTAAGTTTATCGAAGACGAACTTGTGGCTATCGAAGCCGACATGGCCGACCCGATGATGAACGAGTATGGTCGTGCCGACAAGGCGGCCAACTGGACGCTCCTGGCCAAGATGTACCTGAACGCGGAATCGCAGGGAATCACGCTGAGTGGCGCCCGTAATCCGTATACGGAATGTGCAGCTGCCTGCCAGAAGGTGATCAGCGCAGGCTATAGCCTGGCTCCTGTCTATCGCCACCTGTTCATGGCCGACAACCATCAGTTTGCTACCAGCGAAATGATCTTCACCCTGCCGCAGGATGGAATCTCCTCGCAAAGTTGGGGATCAACCACGTTCCTCGTGCACGGCGCACTCGGACGCCGGATGGTTGATAAAAAGAACGATGCCGACAACACCACCGACTACCCCACCGAAGACATCGACCTGTATGGTGTTTCCGGCGGCTGGGGTGGCATGCGTACCACGAGCAGCATGGTAGCCAAGTTCTCGGGAGCCACCATTCCCGTAGCTCAGGATCCGCGCGCCGTCTTCTATACGAATGGTCAAACGCTGGATATCGATGACCTTCTCGACTTCTCCCAAGGTTATGCGGTACCCAAGTTCAGCAACCTCACGTCGACCGGGGCGAAAGGTTCGAATGTCACGCATTGCGATACCGACTACCCGCTCTTCCGTCTTGCGGATGTGTACCTGATGTATGCTGAAGCCGTGCTCCGTGGCGGAACGGGTGACCTGGCGTTGGCAACCACCTACTTCAACGATATCAGGGAGCGTGCCTACGGCAACACCTCGGCCAACATCACGCAGCCGCAGCTTACCCTCGCCCTTGTTCTGGATGAGCGTGTGCGTGAATTGTACTGGGAAGGCACCCGCCGGATCGACCTGATCCGCTACGGCATGTATTCCAACCGCGTAGCCGGCACCGAGATCCTGTGGCCCTTCAAGGGCGCTATCAAGACGGGCGTCTCCATCGACAAGCACCTGGAGATATTGCCGATTCCTGCCAGCGACATGGAGGCCAATCCTAAACTTGTGCAGAACGCGGGATATTGATTCAACGCCCGCTGCAACCGAAAAGCCGTCCTCCGGGGCGGCTTTTCTGTTTTTATGCGTTACCGCTTGTACCGTCCAACATACTGACGGGCCATGCGTAAAAGGTAGTGGGATAACCCTAACTTTCCGACCAATTCTGATGGAACCTGCCCGACACCCGTTCATGACCCGGCTCGTGCTCTTTGGAGCGACGGTCTTGCTGCTCGGGTACCTCTATGGAAAAGACGTGTCCTCGGTTCTGTTGGCGGCAGTAGCCATAGCCGCCATAGTACAACTGGTGCGCCTGCAACCACCTGCTCCTGCTGCCGATGGATCTTCGACGGCTCCACCCCCGCCTCCGCCCCCCGTAGTTCAGCAGCCGAACCTCAATGCGCTCACCTTCGACGACACCACGCAAACATTCAAAACCAATTCCACCGATGACGCGGTCTATCAGCTCTGCAAAAAGCTGAATGATGTAATGGCTAACGCCCGCAGCAGCCGCAAAGACAGGGACTCCGACTACCAATTCTTCCGCAATATCGTGCAGCACGTGGGTATCGGGCTGCTCACCTTCAAGAAAGACGGGGCAGTACAGATCATCAACAGCGCCGCCCGTAAACTGCTCCGCGTAGGACAGATCACTAACATCAATCAACTTACCGAAACCGGCCCGACCCTGATAGAGGCGTTTCAAAAATTGAAAACCGGCGGCCGTGAACTGATTCGTCTTCGCATCGGCGACGACATCATTCAATTGTCTGTGTTTGCCATCGAACTCACTCTCCGTGGCGAGGAGATCAAGCTCATTTCCATGAGCAACATTCAGAGCGAATTGGAAGAGAAGGAAATGGAAGCCTGGCAGAACCTTGTTCGCGTACTTACCCACGAGATCATGAATTCGGTTACGCCGATTTCTTCGCTGGCCGTTACCGTGGAAGAAGAACTTCACAAGCAGCTCCAGGCGACGACTCCGGAGATACCCAAAGACGAACTGGAAGACATGCACCTGTCGCTGCAGACCATCAGCCGGCGCAGTGAGGGGCTCATCCGATTTGTCAAGGAGTTCCGCAACCTCACGCAGGTACCGCAGCCGCGGTTGGCTGAAATTGCCCTCCATCCCCTGTTGGAAGAAATGGCGGTGCTCCACAAGAAAGAA
>JAYRXB010000142.1:0-4273 GCA_041917735.1 Cyclobacteriaceae bacterium | reverse complement strand
CGCAGAGCCTCCAATTCTTCCTTGTTCTTGGCCAGCATGGCCTTCTTGATGTCGTTGTCAATGGTGGTTTTCAGTGACATGATTGTGTAATTTCGCTTCAAAGTACCGAACGGGAATCGGTAATCACAAATGACCCGACTAAGTGTCAATATTAACAAGTTTGCCACCCTTCGGAATGCACGCGGGGCCAACAACCCGGATGTGGTGAAGGCCGCTTTGGCGTGCGAGCGCTTTGGCGCCCAGGGCATCACGGTGCATCCGCGGCCCGATGAGCGTCACATCCGGCGCTCCGATGTGGTGGCCCTCAGTAAGGTAGTCACTACCGAATTCAATGTCGAAGGTTACCCGGATGAACGATTTCTTCAGCTTATTCGCGAAATCCAACCTGCGCAGGCGACGCTGGTACCTGATCCACCCGGGGTGCTTACCTCCAATGCCGGATGGAACACGATAGAGCAGGCGAAATTTCTTACCAGCACGATACGCGATATCAAGTCGCTCGGCATTCGGGTTTCGCTTTTTGTCGACCCCGTTGTGAAGATGGTGGAGGGTGCTGCTTCCGTGGGGGCAGATCGCATTGAGCTGTACACCGAGCCGTATGCAGCTAACTATGGAAGGGACCGTGAAAAAGCTGTTGCCCCATATGTTGCGGCAGCTAACCGCGCCAGGCAAGTGGGTCTCGGGCTCAATGCGGGGCACGATCTCAATCTCCAGAATCTTCGGTACTTCAAGGAGTCCATTGCGGGGCTCGACGAGGTCTCCATCGGGCATGCGCTTATCTGCGACGCGCTGTACCTTGGTCTGGAGAATACGATTCAGCTGTATCTTCGGGAACTTCAATAGTTGGTCATGAACGAGACCGACACCCCCGGAAAAGAAAATCCATGGCCGAAGCGGCTTGGCTTCCTATTCCTTTTTCTGTTCGCGCTGCTGTGGTCGCTGGGGGCTTTCTTTTTCTGGACACTGCTCTCCCTGACCTTCTACTTTTTCTTTTTGCACTATTATCGTTCACCCCGGTTTGCGGAAACAGTGCGCAAAATCTTTTCCTCTTCTGCGTCAGGGCCTCCAACAAATCCCTATCAAACGTTCCGGCCTCGCACCGCCCCTTCTACGCCCATCGATTCTGTCAAAGTCATCCGAGGTATTGTCATTGGGTTCGTTGTGATGTTCTTCATTTTCTTCCTCATAGGCATCTTCGCCGGTGACGACGAATCCGGGTCAACCGTGGAGGTAACCCCGACTGAGACACCCGCAGAAGATAACGGCACTACCTACTGGAATGAAAAGGGAAATGCCGCGCTTCAAAACGACCTGCAAGATTCCGCCTTGTACTACTACGATCAGGCGCTCGTCATTGATCCGCAGGACATGTACGCATTGTACAACAAGGGGCTGGCCTACATTCTGCGGCAGGAATACCGGCGTGGAAATGGATTGGCCCGGCGATGCCTGACCTACCACCCGGATTATGATCCCGCCTGGTGGCTCCTCGGCTACAGCTATGACCTTACCAACGAAACCGATTCCTCACTTTTTTGCCTGGAGCAGGCTTATCAACACGAGTATGCACAGCCCGACTTCCTGCAGCTCCTGGCAGAAGTGTATGTGAAGAAGAACAGGAGGTCGGAGGCGCTGGCGGTGTATCAGCGCGTCATTGCCATGGACACTACGAAAGTCGATATCTACCGAAAGATGGCCGAACTGGATCCCGACAACGCAGCGACCTATTTGCGCAAGGCAAGTGAATTGTCGAATTAAGGCTCCAGCAGCACCTTCAGGCAATGATCACTTTTGCCGGAGAACACCGCATACCCTTTGGGTCCGTCGATCAGTTTCATTCGATGTGTAAACACCGAGGCGAGGTTGTATCGGCGTGCGAGTACCAGGGGAGCCAACGTGGTCATCAGGTGCCGTGCGGGGCATCTTCCTATCCGATAGGTTAGATTCTTGTTGTAGGCCTCCACCGGCGAAAAGGCCAGGTGAGCATCATTGCACACCCCGACGGAGGACACAATCCCCCCGGGTCGTACTAGTTCAAAAGCAAGTCGAACCGCGGAATGACTTCCAACGGCCTCCAAGGATGCATCAACCCCCCTTCCCGCAGTACTGTCGTTAATCAACTCGCGCGGATTGGCATGTGCCGCGTTTATGGGTATTGCACCAAACTCCCTGGCTTTCTCCAGGCGTTCCGGCACTGTATCGATGGCAAATACCGTATTTGCTCCCAGTTCCCGGGCTCCCACCACAGCCATCAGGCCTACAGGACCACATCCAATAACTGCGTAAGCTCCGCCCGAACGAATCTCTGCTTGCTGTGAACAGAAATAGCCGGTGGCCAACACATCGCCGAGCAGGAGCGCCTCTTCCGTAGTTACGCCATCCGGTATTTTCACCAGTGTGTTATCTGCCAGGGGAACCCTGACATATTCGGCTTGGCCTCCGTGAAGCCCCTTCCCCTGCTCAACCCATCCGAACAACTGGCTATGAATGCAACGGCATGTCAGTCCCAGCAGGCAATAGAAACAGTGTCCGCACGATGTCGTAAACGGGCTCATGACATGCTGGCCAACCTTAATCTGTCGAACCTCCCTACCGATTTCTACCACTTCGCCGGTAAACTCGTGACCCATGGCCGTACCGTGGTCGATGCCCTTCTCCCGCTCATGGTACACATGCAGGTCAGATCCACAGATGGCGCACGCCTTCACGCGAACAATAGCGTCCGTAGGATGGAGTAATTCGGGGTCTGCTATAGACTCGTATCGAATGATCTCCTTACCCTGGAATGTCAGTGCTTTCATGACAGGCCGTCAGCCAAACAAGCTATTCAGTTCAAGATCGATGCGACCGACAATGCCTGAAAAGTCTTCCACGTTACTGACAAAGTCCGTCTTGTTGATATCGATTGTCAGGATCTTGCCGTGGGCGTAGCCCGTAGTCCATTTTTCGTAGTGGGTATTGAGGTTCTTGAGATACTCCAGCTTGATGTTATACTCAAAGTCCCTATCCCTCTTCTGAATTTGCTGAACCAGTTTGGGAATGTCGGCCTTCAGGTAGATCAGCAGGTCGGGCGGCTGGACAAAATTGATCATGGAGTGGAACAGGTCCAGGTAGCTTTGATAGTCCCGGTCGTTGATGAAGCCGCTGGCATGCAGGTTAGACGCGAAGATGTAAGCGTCCTCATAAATCGTTCGGTCCTGAATAATGGTTTTGTCGCTTTCGCGTATTTGCCTTACCTGGTTAAAGCGGCTGTTCAAAAAGTAGATCTGAAGGTGAAATGCCCATCGCTGCATGTCATCATAAAAGTCGCGCAGGTAGGGGTTGTTGTCGACTGACTCATAGAGCGGAACCCAACCGTAATGCTTACTGAGTTTCTCCACCAGCGTGGTTTTGCCCGACCCGATATTCCCGGAAACGGCGATGTGCTTGATTTTCGACACGGTTGAACGCCTAAACGCATGAAGATCGCTGAATAATTCCCGAGAGGCAAGAAATTCCGCGATCCCGTTGCTGTGCGTTGCGTTCACTGGTGTTTACGGCAAATTGCTGATCTTCGCAGCCATGAAAAAGCTCGTCCTGGCCTTCCTTTGCATCCTGGCCATTTCCTGCTCCGGCGACAAGGAGGAATGTGCCTTCGTGCCCGATACGTCTACGCTCAACATCAAGCTGCACTACGAGCCCCTGGAGGACACGCTACCCAAGGTTTCGACTAAGGATGACCTGGTGAGGTTCATGACGGCACATCCGGACACGCGCGACTTGTTCTTCAACCGCGGTGCCTACCCCAGTGACTCCGTTTTTATTGATCGCTTGTTCAACCGGTTTTCAAATCCGCACATCGACACGCTGCTGATGGAGACTCACCGGATTTTCGGAGACGGAACCGGATTGCGGGAGCAGTTCACCCAGGCATACGCCAATCTCACCTACTACTACCCGGATTTTCAACCTCCTCGAATTCAAACCCTGATTTCCGGCCTGGAGACCGATTTATTCATTACGGATTCAACCGTGTATGTGGGACTTGACTATTTCCTTGGTTCCGATGCCAAATATCGTCCCAACAACATGTACGCCTACATGCTGCGGAGGTATACCAAGGATTTTATCGTACCCTCGGTGATGCTGCTCACCGGGGTTGACAGCAGGTTCAACAAGAATAATGAGGAAGACAAGACGGTGCTTGCCGAAATGATCGCCTATGGAAAGGCGTACTATTTTGCCAAGCGAATGCTTCCCTGCGTCGCAGACTCTTTGCTCATGGGGTACTCGT
>JAYRXB010000141.1:0-6201 GCA_041917735.1 Cyclobacteriaceae bacterium | reverse complement strand
ATTTTCTGCGTCAGCCCGCTGGTAGCTGGCGATCAGCCCCGTCGGTAACCGGTCGGGCGGCAATTGGTGAAAGAGATCCGCGGCGGCGATACGGACACCACGAACCGCATCGCTGAGGCATGCCGCGGCAGCCTGCATCCAGGTTTCCGGCGGAAATGCCTGGAGTGCCCGCAGGGAGTAGTACCGAACGAGGGCTTGCTTGTCATTCAGTGCGGCAGTGAGCGCTGCTGCACTTTCGGGCAGCGGCAGTTGACCCAGGTAGTTGGCGGCAGTGGCTCGCGCGATGGCAGGCTGCGAGCGGTCTCCCAGCAGTTTCAACAGGTGCGTCAAGCTCCTGTTGTTCAGTTGGCTTCCCGGAACAAGGTCATCGGAAAAATGGTAAGCACGGCTGGGGCCGTACCATTTTACAACGGCTTCAGCTGCCCAGGTAGCCGGCTTGTTGGCATGACAACCGTTGCAGGCATTGGGTGTACCAAAGGTCACCGATTGGTCGGGGCGGGGAATCCGGAAGCTGTGGTCGCGACGCACATCATTGCCCATGTAGGTCTGCGTGGTCATGTGGCAACTGATGCACTGCGAAGCTTCCGTGTTCACCGCATGAAACGTGTGTTCGCGGGTGTTGTATTTCGGTGCGTGGCAGCTCATGCACAAGTCGTTGCCGGCTTTAACCAATTTTCCCGTGTGGGGGTTGTGGCAGTTACTGCACCGAACGCCCAGGTGGTACATTTTGCTTTGAGCGAATGAGCCGTATTCATAATCCTCGTCCCGGATTTGCCCGTCGGCGTGATAAAACTCGGTACTGATAACCTGCGGGATAAGGTCATCGAGAAGTTCATCGGAACGCATCAGTGCATCGCTGATATCGGCTTTACGGGCATGACATGGGGCGCACGTATTCAATTGTTGTCGCGGCAGGGTGTCCTTGCTATAGGTCAATGCAGATGAAGGTAACCGCGACCCACTGCGGTAGTCGTTAGACTGTACGTAAGCAATATGCTTGCTTCCCGGACCGTGGCAGCTTTCGCACCCCACGTTAATGTCGGTCCAGGTCGTGTGGTAAGCGTCGGTGGTGAATGCATAGTTTTTCTGGAGATTGGTTGAGTGACAAGTGGCACACATGGTATTCCAATTCTGCCCGTTGCCTGTCCAGTGAAGCCAGTCTTTGGGGTGGACACGTTGGCCGGCATACTGGTGAAACCATTTGCCATTCCGGGAGTCCCAGCTGGTACGTGCGGGCTGAAGGCGACCGTTGTTGAATGCAATGAGGTATTGTTGAAGCGGGAAATAGCCGAAGGTGTACTGAACCTCGTAGTCGTGGTTTTGTCCGTCTTCGCCTTGTGTGTTGATAAAAAATTTCCCGTCACGCTTGAAAAACGTACTTGTAACGCCATCTGCACGCAGTGTACGGTTGTTGAAGTCGCCGCGCACCGTGGAGTCGGCAGCTACCTGCATGGCCAGGAAGTGATCAGACGTCTGCCATTCCCGGTATTGTTTGGTATGACAAGATTGACAGGTGCCGGATCCAGCGAAGGTGGCAGGAGCCAGCGATGCGAACGGCGGTTCTTTACGGGAGCCCTGGCAGCCAAGAAGAAGGCCAAACGCCATGAGGATGGCAGCCGATCGATGTAGCATGGCCCGTGGATTCGGAGTCAGAACGTTACTTACTTTTTCCAGCGGAAAAGTTCGGCTTCGGCAGCGATGAATCCAAACGCGCCAAAATGGTGGCCTGCGACGACTTGTTCGAAGATTGCTTTGGCTCTCGCCGAGTCACCGTTGTATAAGTACCAGTTACCTACACCGTAACCCTGAGTGGCGAGCGACAAGCTGCTCTGCTCGGGGTCTGCTTCGGAAACCTGCAGCACGGAGTCGGGCGATAGCTTACCCTGGTACATGAGGCATCGCTTATAATAGGAGTCGTTCTCCACAATGTTCATTCTTTCATGGACACTTCCAAGTATGGAAGCTGCCAGCTCCGTCTTGCCCTGGCGGCGGTAGGTCATGTACAACCAGTCAACACACGCCACCATCATGTCGTCGTTGTCGCAGGTCTTGAGGCATTCGACATAGACTTGCTCAGCCTGGCTGAAATCACCTTTCAGGTAATGGGCCAGCGCCAGGTGATAGCGAATGTTGAATTGCGTGGAGGATAGCGGCTTGTTGATCGCATTCGGGATTCCATCCGGTTCAATTTCGAGCGGGAATCCAGGCATCAAGCTGGTAGCCTGATTAAGGTCATCAAGGGCCCGGTCAAAGAGCCGCATGGAAATGTACCGATGTCCACGGTGGCGATAGAGTTTAGCGCTGTTGGGGAACTTCGAAATACCCTCCGTCAGGATGTCCACGGAGCCCTGGTAACGGGAGAGATACCCGAGACGCCGGCCATACCAGATATAGTTCTCCTCGGATGGATCGGCCTCCCAGTTTCGTTTCGCTACCTCCAGGTTCGAGTCCAGGCGGGCTTGCACCCGGTCGGATCGATCCGGCTCAAAATAGGGAGTACCCAGCAGAGAGACTACAACCGGCGAGGCCGCGTCCTTTTTTTCGCCAGGACTACAGGCCGTAGCCAACAGGAGCCCCAGAATCCAGCGTGTCGGTTTCATCCGTTCAATTCATACCCGGCTGTTTCAGCACAAAGCCGGCTTTGGTCTTCTCGGCATCCACAATTTTCTTCACGTCCGACAGCAGCTTTTTGGCGTCGTAGATGATGCCGTCTTTCACAGTATAGGTTACACCACCGACGCGCTTTACGGTGTTGTCATCCATCAACTTGATGGCGCCAACCCCGTACAACACCTGGAGATTCTCCAGCGGATTCTGATCGATGATCACAAAATCGGCCAGTTTACCGAGCTCTACCGAGCCAATTTCTTTATCCATGCCGAGTGCCTGGGCTCCGTACAGTGTGGCGGAGCGAATGACTTCCAGGGGATGGAAGCCCGCCTCCCGCAACAGTTCGAGTTCGCGGATGTAGCCAAAGCCGTAGAGTTGGAAAATGAAGGCATTGTCGGAGCCGGCTGTTACGCGACCACCGCGGTTCTTGTACTCATTCACAAAAGTCATCCAGAGCCGGAAGTTCTCCTTCCAGGCTACTTCCTGTTCCGTTCCCCAGGAAAACCAATATGAACCGTGAGCAATACGGCTGGGCTGGTAGAACGCCCAGAGCTTGGGAAGGGTATAGATTTCGTGCCACTCCTGGCGCCGCGCACGGTGCAGGTCACGCGAGGCCTCGTAGGTATCAAAGGTGGGGTCCAGCGTAAAGTCCATTTTAAGCAACGTGTCCATAACAGCATTCCACTTGGGCGTGTAGGGTGCAGCCGCTTGTTTCCACAGACGGCCCGCTTCTTCAAACCGATGCTGCTCGTTGGAGTAATTATAACCAAGCGGATAGTTCTGGATCGTGGAGCTGGTTAGCATAGCTTCCGGCAGCCCGTACCAGTGCTCCATGGTTGTGAGTCCGGCGGCGGCGGATTGCACCACATTCCAGCGGGCAACACCCAATTGCGCATGGTGGCAGGCGCTTCGCAAGCCGAGCTTTTTGTTTTCACGCAAGGCAGCGTCCATGATTTCAGGAGCGGCGCCAAAAAACTTGATGCCATCGGCACCCCGCATTTTGTTTTCATTCACCCAGGCCCGTGCCTGTTCCGGCGTGCGGATGGGTTCTTTTGCACCCACGCCGAAGGTAACATAGGCCTTGATTCGCGGCGCTGTTATTACGTTCTGTTCACTTTTCTTCTTCTGGTCAAGCACCCAGTCAATACCATTGCCGCTGCCGGGGTCCCGGATGGTGGTGATGCCGTGCGCCATCCAAAGTTTGAAGACGTATTCAGCGTCAGGAGCCTGGTCACCGCCGATGTGCCCATGCATATCGATAAAGCCGGGCATCAGGTACATGCCTTCGCAGTTGAGTTCCTTGCCACCGGGTTCAAGCTTGGGGCGGTTGGATGAACTCGCCATCCCGGGTGTGGGAAGCCCCAGGCTGGCGATACTGACAATGCGATTCTGCTTCACCACGATGTCTACCGGGCCCACGGGTGGTGCGCCCGTGCCATCGATCAGCATCACGCCGCGGATGATAAGCTGGGAATAAGGACCATCGCCTTCTTTGATCTCAGGAGCTTTTTTGACTGCCTCTTGCGCAAGGAGACTGAGGCTGGAAAGAAGGCAGATTCCGAGGAGGAGTTTTTTCATAGATTCGGGTAAGTAGATTGAAAACTACCAAAAAACTCCTGAATTGCGAGGCGATTTTTGCGGGATGGCTAATCCTGTACGACGATCGTGCCCTGGCTGCGGATGACCGTCCATTGCGCGCCGTTCTTCTGCCAGACCCGCATAAATTTTGATTGACCGATCACGTGCCCGGACTTGGCTTTGTTCAACTGCTTTCCGGTGGTGATCCCGATTGATCCGTACACCGTGGCCTTTACATCCTCCATGCTCAGGGTGATGTGTGGGCTACCCGACAAGTGAAATTCAATCAACTTCGTTTTATCTACACTTTGGCCGGATGCCAGAACGCCCATGTAACGCTCATCGTAGATTTTCAGGATGGCAGCAGTATCCTTTTTGATGATGGCCTGCAACCGCTCTTCTTCCAACTTGAGAAGGGCTTGCTCCGGAGAGTCCTGTGCCTGGCAAGGGAAGAGAACAATGCACAACAGGAAGGGCAGGTAGGATTTCATAGGTTGGATGTTTAAGGTTATCAAATTTACCGATATTGGAGAATCCGACGACAGATCCTATACACCTTAGTACCTGATTTATGTCACTTGATAAGTTCCTCTCAGCGATAAAATCCTCGTATTCACCGACTGGCGCCTCCATTTACCTTGGCGCAGGGATTCTTGAGAAGGCCATCATCTCCGAGGCGAAAGTTAACCTCCCTTTGCGCATGATGAACCGTCACGGCCTGGTCACGGGGGCCACGGGGTCCGGTAAGACGCGTACCCTCCAACTTATTGCCGAGCAGCTTTCTTCGGCTGGAGTTCCGGTCTTTATGCCGGACATGAAAGGGGACCTTTCGGGAATGGCCGCCGAAGGGACGGCCAATGATAAAATAAATGAACGTGCGACAGCCCTGGGGATAGCGTACAAGCCGGCAGCATACCCGGTGGAGTTGTACTCCCTCAGTGGAAAACTGGGCGCCCAAATGCGGGCGACGGTCACTGAATTCGGACCGGTCTTGCTCAGCAAAGTGCTTGAACTGAATGATGTCCAGAGCAGCGTGCTCATGATTTTGTTCAAGTACGCAGACGACAAGGATTTGCCCATTGTCGACCTCAATGACCTGAAGAAGGTCCTGAACTACCTTTCAGAAGGGTCAGGGGCCGCGGAGATCAAGGAGAGCTATGGGAAAATTTCAACGGCAACGGCTGGCACCATCCTGCGAAAGATTGTGGCTCTGGAGCAGCAAGGTGTCAACCAGATATTCGGCGAGAAGTCGTTTGAAATTGAGGATCTCCTCGAAAAGGTGGATGGCCGCGGGGTGATCAGCATCCTGAATGTGTCCGATGTACAACAGCAACCGGCCATTTTCAGCACATACATGCTGGCAATGTTGGCAGAAATCTACCAATCCTTGCCGGAGGCGGGGGACCTGGATAAGCCGAAACTTGTCTTCTTCCTGGATGAGGCGCACCTGTTGTTTAAGGATGCACCGAAAGCCTTTATGGACCAGATCGAGCAGGTCATCCGTCTGATACGTTCAAAGGGTGTAGGTGTCTTCTTCTGCACGCAAGTCACACAGGACATCCCTGCCACCGTACTCTCGCAGTTGGGAAACCGCGTGCACCATGTGATCCGCGCCTTCACTCCGAATGACGTGCGCGACCTGAAGGAGACCATCCGGACGTTCCCGCGATCGGACTTCTACGATATGGAGCAGCAGTTCACCCAATTGGGCACCGGACAAGCATTTATTACGGTATTGAATGAAAAAGGGATACCCACAGAAACCGTGGTGACTCACCTGGTCCCGCCGGCCTCGCGCATGGGCCCACTGTCATCCGCGGAGTATCAGCAACTGCTGGATCAGTCGGAGATGTACCGGAAATACAAGGACGCCGTGGATCCGCGCAGTGCCTTTGAAATTCTCAACGAGCGTGTCCAGGCCATCCGGAAGGAGCAGGAGGAAGCCGCGCCTTCGGAAACACCTCGACCTGCTGCAAGACCAGCAAGACCGGAGAAAAGCACCTTCGAGCAAGT
>JAYRXB010000140.1:0-6833 GCA_041917735.1 Cyclobacteriaceae bacterium | reverse complement strand
GTCCCTTGTATATCAAACTGGCGTTGGGAAGCGTCTTACGTCAGCAATGGTGGACAATCCCGATTGCAGTCGGCATCTGCCTCCTCTACCTGTGGATACCGAGCTTTTGGTGGATTTTCGGTGGCGTGATGGCCTATGGCTTGTATGTTCTCTTTTGGCTGATCCAGTTCTATGGCGTGACGCAACTTGACCAGGGAAAGATGCTGTTTGAGCGATTTTCCTACGAGATCACCAGTCAGCAAATTGTTATGAAAATCAGTGCGCGGGAAGGGATGCCGTTGAAATGGGACCAGATCCAGCGCGCCAAGGTTGGAAAAGACTTCTACCTGCTGTTTGTAAACAAGGCCCAGTTGATTCACCTGCCGTTCAAGATCTTCAATACCGACAACGAAAGGAAGTTCCTGGGTAGCATTCTGAAGACGAAGGGCTTGATCAAGTAACTTCGAGTAGTTTAGCCATGATTTTTCCCAATGGCTGCGCGCGTTTATTCTGATGCACCCCGCCGGCGTTATTCCCCGGAAGAAGCCTACCAACGAATCTGCCGGTATTGCGCTTACCAGGAACGATCACACCAGGAGGTCCGCACCAAACTGTTTTCGTACGGGTTATATGCCTCCCAGGTAGAAGAGCAAATCTCACGGCTCATTACCGATGGATTCCTTAATGAAGAACGTTTTGCAAGGGCCTTTGCCGGCGGAAAATTCCGGATGCAAAAGTGGGGTCGGATCAAGATTGTTCGGGCCCTGGAAGCGCATGGCGTAAGCAGCCGCTGCATTCAGCGGGGACTTACCGAGATTGAAGCTCTGGCGTACACGCGCGCACTGAAATCATTGTTGTCAAAAAAATTGGCAGGGACGAAGGACGAAAACCTTTTCAGTAAACGGCAGAAGGCAGCCAACTTCGCCATTGGAAAAGGTTTTGAGCCGGAGTTGGTTTGGGAACTTCTTCGCGAACTAACCCAAGAGTAGGGAACACCACACGTAACAGTATCGGGAGGGGTTAAGAACTTTTTTCGTCAGCCGCCGGTCAAACTCATTTACTATTAACTTTGCCCCCCATGAGTGCCATGTCGCTCCCTGAGATTTCATGCCGCATCCTTTCGCAATTGGCAGACGTTGTCCGTCAGCTTGATTCCGATTTTTTCGTTCGACCATCAATCACCCTTAGTCACGCCACGATCGGCCAGCATATCCGGCACACACTGGAATTCTTCCAGTGCCTGGAGCGAGGACTACCGATGGGTGTTGTCAACTACAATGATCGCGAGCACAATCAAATGCTGCAGGAGAATCGCCAGCTCGCTTTGTCGGTTATTGATGAGATTGACCTATTTATCCGGGGCCAGCATGAGAATGTGACGTTATCGTTGGAAGTGGGATACGAGCGTTCCGGCGACCGGACACAATCAGTTCCGACAAACTACTATCGGGAACTGAGCTACAACATTGAGCACGCCATTCACCACATGGCGCTCATTAAGGTTGGCTTGCGTGAACTGGCCCCGCACGTGTCACTTCCGCGCGACTTTGGCGTTGCCGTCAGCACGCTTCGTTACCAGGAAGCCATGCTTGTCCGCCAGGAATAGTTTATGGCAGCTTTCGCCTCTTTCTTTCGGAGCAATTTCTTCATCAAATTCCGTAGCTGGGAATATTGGCCCTTTGGGATCGTTCATGCGCCACTTTTCGTGTACTGGTTGTGGCTTTCCGCAAAGGCGCGATCCATCACCTTCTTTTCGGCCTCAAACCCGGGCATCCTGATGGGAGGGATGTTTGGCGAGTCAAAGTTCGATGTTATGTCCAGGGTCCCGGACCGTGTAAAGCCCCGTACGTTCCGGTTGGATTATCCCATTACGAAGAGCCAAGTGATTGAAGCGCTTAACCGTGAGCAATTGGCCTTTCCGCTTATCTTCAAACCGGACCTTGGCGAGCGTGGCTGGCGCGTCAGAAAAATTGAGAAGGAGTCCGATATCGATGAGTACCTCTCCGTAATCCGACTCCCCTTTCTGGTTCAGGAGTTTGTCGCCTTGCCCCTTGAGTTTGGCGTATTCTACGTGCGGTATCCCAGTGAAGAACAGGGTAGAGTCGTCTCCATCGTTGGAAAAGAAATGCTTGCCGTAACCGGCGATGGAAAACAAACGCTGGAGCAACTCATTCTCGGAAAGGATCGGGCACGCTTACAATGGGCAACACTGAGCGTACAGTACGGGGATCGGCTGGCAGAGGTTCTTCCGCCGGGCGAACGATTGGAGCTGGTCTCTATCGGCAACCATTGCCTGGGGACCAAATTCCTGGACGCCAATCACCTGATCACCGATCGGCTGAGTAGTGCCTTTGATCACCTCAGCCGGGAAATTGACGGATTCTATTTTGGACGGTTCGACCTCCGCGCGGCCACGCTGGAGGATCTCGAGCAGGCCAAGGTGATGGTGCTGGAGTTAAATGGTTGTGGTGCAGAGCCTGCGCACATATACCATCCCGGATTCTCCCTGTGGGCCGCCTGGCGTGTTTTGTTCCGTCACTGGAGTGATATTTATCGCGTGAGCAAGGAAAATAATCAGCGGGGAACACCCTATATTTCTCTGGCCGAAGCACGGTCGATCTATCGCAACTTCAAGGCATTGACGACGGCATGAGTTACTTGTGGGTCTTCTTTCTAGGCTTCATTTTCAGTTTTGTCGGCTCAATCCCCCCGGGCACACTTAACGTCACCGTCCTGCAACTGGCACTCGAACGCCAGGTAAAGACAGCCTTCCGATTTGCGCTTGCCGTTTCCATCATTGAGTATCCGTATGCCTGGATGGGGGTGCAGTTTGAATACTATATCTCGACCTCGCCTGTCATTCTAGAGAACTTTCAACTCATCGCGGCGCTTGTCATGACGCTATTGGGCATATCCAACCTTTGGCCCAGCGGGAACCCCAAGGTGTTTGCCCGAAAATTCCAGGAGAGTGGTTTTCGACGCGGAATCATCCTGAGCTTGCTGAACCCCATGGCAATACCCTATTGGATGGGGTTTACCGCATACCTCAAGGTTCAGGGCTGGATAGACCTGAGCACGGTGAGCTTGTTGCACAGCTATGTGTTTGGTACGGCCGTGGGCACCATGGCGCTGTTGAGTGTTTTGATCTTCTTCGCGCAGCGTGTGGCCCCTTACGTACAAGGCAGCCGATGGCTGAAAATCATTCCGGGGCTGATCTTGCTTGGGTTGGGCTTGTATGCCTGGTGGAAGTATTTCTTTTAGTCTCTCTGCCTCGGATATCTCCAGCAGTTGACCAAGTGATCGTTGATTAAACCGCACGCTTGCATGTGGGCATAAATCACGGTGCTTCCTACAAACTTGAATCCCCGCTTTACAAGGTCCTTGCTCAGCGCATCGGACTCCCGTGATGTTGAAGGAAGCTGCTTTACCGTCTTCCACTTATTCAGTTTGGGCTTGCCATTCACAAACTTCCAGATGTAAGCATCAAAGCTTCCAAACTCCTCTTGTACCTCCAGGAAGCGTTTGGCGTTGTTAACGGCCGCGTTTACTTTTTGTCGGTTGCGAATAATTCCAGGGTCTTTCAGAATTTTTTCAACCTGACGGGTGCCAAAGCGTGCCACCTTGACGGGATCGAAGTCGGCAAAGTTTTTTCGATACCCGGTGCGCTTGTTGAGTACAGTCAGCCAACTCAATCCTGCTTGTGCGCCCTCCAGAATCAGGAATTCAAAATGTACTCGATCATCGTGCACAGGGTTTCCCCATTCCTCATCGTGATAGCGCCGGTAGGTTTCTGTTGAAAGGCACCACGGACAACGCACTTTTTCATCCATAGCCATGAATTTTTTCCCTGCGACAATTTAGCAACAACCCGCTATCTTGAGTGAAATTAGTCAGCCATGAAATATGTTATCGTCCTGATGTGCCTGATCCTCGCAGCGGGGGTCAACGCCCAAACCATCGACCCGGAGAAGAAACTGGCCGAAATGGGCCTGCAACTCCCGCCGGTTTCAAAGCCCATTGCCAACTACGTAAAGGCTGTACGGGTAGGGAACCTGGTCTTCCTGGCGGGCCACGGAACCGATGTTATTGGAAAAGTGGGCAAAGAGGTTACCATTGAGCAGGGTTACCAGGCTGCCCGCCAGACCGGGCTTAGCCTCCTGGCATCGCTCAAAGCAGAGATCGGAAACCTGAACAAGGTGAAACGTTTTGTGAAGGTCCTGGGAATGGTTAATTGCCCGGAAGGCTTTGGAGACCAACCTAAGGTGATCAATGGCTTTTCGGATCTGATGGTGGAAGTGTTTGGTGAGCGGGGAAAGCATGCGCGCTCGGCAGTAGGCATGAATGCGTTGCCCAACAACATGTCCGTCGAGATCGAAATGATTGTGGAAGTTGAAAACTGATTCTTCGGAAATCATCTATACCCGGCTGGAGGTAGAATGCCCGCCGGAATTCTCAGACATACTCATTGCCGAGCTCGCTGAGGCTGGCTTTGGAATGTTTATGGAGACGCCCTCGGGGTTTGAAGCGGATGCTGAAGCGCCGGACGTGAATAAGGAAATCCTTGACCAGGTAAAGGAGAAATACAAACACCTCCAGCCCTTTTCCTTTCGTATTTCCTCCCTGAAAAAGGAAAATTGGAACGCACAATGGGAGAGCAACGTTGAGCCTGTGGTTATCGGGGACAGTGTCCTTATTCGGGCCGGCTTTCACGCGCCAGACCCGCGTTATCCTTATGACATCATCATTACGCCCAAAATGTCCTTCGGAACAGGACATCATCCGACAACCTACCTCATGTTGAAAAGCCAATTGTCCATCGACCATGTTGATAAGCGGGTGATGGATGCGGGTTGCGGTACAGCCATCCTCTCGGTGATGGCCTGCAAGCGTGGTGCGCGGTTTGTTGAGGCCTTTGACATCGATGAATGGAGTATCAGCAACGGCATCGAAAATGTCGAGATAAACCGGTGCGTTAATGTGCGCATCCGGCAGGGCACGATCTCGGACTTTACCTGGCCGGAGCCATTCGATATCCTGTTGGCAAATATCAACCGCAATATCCTCCTGGCCGAAATGCATGCCTATGCCCGCCACCTGGCACCCCATGGCATACTGCAACTCAGCGGATTCTATGTAAAGGACATTCCCGATCTGATCGCCGAAGGCGCACGGCAGGGTTTTGAGTATGTATCGCAGGACGAGCGGGATCAATGGGCCACCCTTCGTCTCCGTCGAAAAGGCTGATTTTTTTGCAGCGGTATGGATTATGGGGTGAGTTCCTGCGTTATCAGGAAAGGCGCTCAATCCGATATTTTTTCCGAATTTCAGGTTTTCTACCAGTGAAGAGAGGGTTTCTTCTGTTGTTTTGCTGTTCCGCGATGTCACTGACATTAGCGCAGGTCAAGACTGGCCACAAACTGGCTTTTCAGGACAGTGTGCGCGTGATGATGGAAACCGGTCAAAATACCGAGACGTCCATGGTGGGGGGTACGTTTGCGACCGCCTGGCATAAGCTAAGCCTGACACAACAGGAGCTGATCATGATCCAGACGGACATTTTGCGCAAGAAAAGGTATAAGCCCTTTCCTTTGCTTGCGGATTACTATGGCGCAATCGCCTTCGCCGTAGAACGCGAGGGTGTAGACAGCGAAAGGTTGGATGCCTACCTGCGCGTTGCCGGAAAAGTAATTGAGAAAGAAAAGCCCGCAGGGATTTTTTCCTTTTTTCATTACATGCGCGATTACTTCGAGTATCATGCTTTTCATTATGAGCGGTCCTTCCGCATGCATGCCGAGCCAGAGCATTACACGTTCGACTACATCGAGGAAGTCCCTCCTCTGCCGCAAGCAGATACCGTTGCACAAACCGATGCTTTCCAACAATGGGACAACCCGGCTTCACAGCAGGAAACAAACACCACCTGGGAGAGTGATACAGTAAAATCCGAGGCGATGCCGCCCTGGATGATGCCAACGCCGCAGCCGGTTTTGTCCGGACCTGTCATGAAACTTGAAGGAACCACGTTCACGTTTTCAACACCGTACGACTCGGCCTCGCTGCGAAACACCCGGGGGACACTTTCCCTACGGGATGGAACTTTTGTGGGTGAGCGCGGGACCTTTGGTTGGGATCCAGCCGGGCTGAGCGGTGATAGTGTGTACTTTGAATTCAAAGAATACAACTTCAACGTGGACAAGCCACAAATAAAGGCCGAGAGTGGCAAGCTGCGGTATGCGGGCCGGGTGTCACGAAAGATCGATGGCATATTTGAGTTCCAGAGCGTCAAGCATAAGGGCAAGGAAGTTTCACCGTATCCGAGATTCATGTCTTTTCAGGCCAACATAGCCATCGAAGGGTTGGGTGGCGAAGACCTCCGGTACACCGGTGGGTTTGCATTGAAAGGAAAACAGATGTTCAGCTCATCGGTTAGCGGCGATTACGCAAGGCTTGAGGTATTCCATAAGGACGAGCGCAAGTTTGTAGCCCGCTCAAGGCAATTTGAGTTCAAAGACTCCATCATTACAGCCAAACAGGCAATGATCGTGCTTTATCAGGATAACGATTCAATCTACCATCCCGCGGTTCAGCTGCGGTATGATTTCGGAAAGAAGCACCTGTCGCTGGATCGTGAGGCAGGGCAACTTCGTGACACACCATACTCTTCCTCCTTCTTCAATGTGGATTTCAACAGTGATCAGATCCGTTGGGATGTCAAGTCGGACAGCATGAACCTGATTACCATCGGGGGCAACAACCAGGCTGCCATGATTATCGAATCGAAGGATTACTATCATCCCGATGACTACAGGTTGCTCAGCGGCAAGGGCTTCAGATTTCATCCACTCGCTGTCGTG
>JAYRXB010000139.1:0-3915 GCA_041917735.1 Cyclobacteriaceae bacterium | reverse complement strand
TTATCCATGTTCTCCAGCGCAGGCCTTGCACTATGGGTTTTGCAGGCTTCTTCCATCAGCGCTGCCAGTGAGCTATACGGTGGTTCCGGAACTTCCTTGGGATAATACTCAGGATACTGATCGATCCATGGATGCTTGCTCATAGGAAATAGGTTAGTGAACGAAATTAATTGTTTTCGGGCACACTTCGTACATTTAATGACTCCTCAGCCACAAAAATCAAACCTTATGAAAAGCGTCACTGCCTGTCTGATTGCCTTGGTTTTCCTTGCCCGGTGTTCCGCGCCACCTCCAAAAACAATGGGGCCTGTGTTTCATGTTTCATTCCCGGCTGAAGTCGACGCCAAGCCCCAGGACGGACGTATCATTTTGCTCCTCGCAAGCCACGACCGGCAAGAGCCACGATTCCTCTTCAGCTATGGATTGGAAACACAGTTGGGCTTCGGATATGATGTGGATGGAATGAAACCGGGCGAATCCGTTGTTGTAGGCGACTCTGCCTTTGGGTTTCCGGTTCGCAAGATGAGCATGATCCCTGCCGGGGAGTACTATGTCCAGGTTGTCATGAATCGTTACGAAACGTTTACGCTGAAATCCGGAAAGACGGTGAAACTGCCGCCCGACCAGGGTGAAGGTCAGCATTGGAATACCAAGCCTGGAAATTTCTACAGCCGGCCATTCAAGGTCAAAATCGAGCCCGGGATGACCGAACCCATCCAGGTCGTTATGGATCAGGTCATCCCGCCCGTGAAAGAACCTGGCGATACCAAGTATGTGAAACACATCAAGATCCAGAGCAAACTGCTTACGGAATTCTGGGGTAAGCCGATGTACCTGGGGGCTCACATTCTCGTGCCCGAAGGATTTAACACCCATCCCAAGGCCTCGTACCCGCTGATGATCTACCATGGTCATTTTCCGTCCGACTTCGGTGGCTTCAGTACCGAACCCCCGCCGGCCGACATGGACACGTCCGACTATAGCGACCGCTTTCAGATTTATGGATACAATAAGATTCAAGCCCAGGAAGCCTACAATTTCTACAAGCAGTGGACCAGCAAGAATTTTCCACGCTTTCTCGTCGTCGAGATTCAGCACGCCAATCCCTACTACGACGACTCCTATGCCGTGAACTCCCAAAACCTCGGCCCCTATGGAGATGCCATTATGTTTGAGTTGATACCCGAAATCGAAAAGCAATTCCGGGGGATTGGCCAAGGTTGGGCGCGCTTCGCGTACGGGGGATCCACCGGTGGCTGGGAGGCGCTCGCTGTTCAGATGTTCTATCCGGATGAATTCAATGGTTGTTTTGCGGCCTGCCCGGATCCCATTGATTTCCGGTCGATGTGCCTGGTGGATCTCTACAAGGACAAGAATGCCTACTGGTATGACAGTGAATTCAAGAAGTTGCCGCGACCCGCCCATCGAGATTACCTCGGGCAGATCCAGGCCACGATGGAAGAAAACAATCATTATGAACTCGTCCTTGGGGCAAAAAGCCGATCGGGTGAACAGTGGGATATCTGGGAAGCCGTCTACTCGCCCCAAGGTGAGGATGGATATCCGAGGAGAATCTTTGACAAGGAAACCGGTGTGATTGATCGCGAAGTTGCCAACTACTGGAAGGAGAACTACGACCTGCGGTACATCCTTGAACGTGACTGGAAGACTTTGGGACCGAAGCTGAAAGGGAAGATCCACATTTACTGTGGTGACATGGACAACTACTACCTCAACAACGCCGTCTACCAAATGGAGGCCTTTCTCGAGGGAACGAGAAATCCGTTCTACGGAGGCGAAGTGGACTATGGTGATCGAGCGGAGCATTGCTGGAACGGCGATCACGAAAATCCCAATTACATCTCACGGTTGCGGTACAACACGATGTATCTTCCCCGCATACTGAAGCGGATACAAGAAAGCGCTCCAAAAGGCGCCGATACACGCAGCTGGCGGTACTGAGTCACCATTTTAGACACCTTTGTTACGTTCCGTTCCCTTTACCTATTTATTCAAAACAATTTCTACCCATGTTTAGTACCATTTCTACGCTCGGTCTTGCGCTCCTTGTGGGGCTCATCGCTTTTCTCTTTGTCCGTGATCGAATTTCCGAAGCTGTCAGCCCAGGCCAGGATGGTCGCGGCGGAAAACCCGGCTCGCTATCAATCCTATTGGCCATCAAGAAGTATTACTTCTGGCTCCTCGGTCTGTCCATTTTCATGTCGCTGGCCTCGTGGCTGTTTTTCTATTCGTATGCGGGATACCAGTACTTTCTGGTTTATCCCAACGGAACCAAATCCGCTGTGACCACCGAGGGCATCAAGTTTGCGCCCTTCGCCAGCGTCCAGGAATGGAACAAGAACATTGACATCAAGACCGTTGCAAAAAATCCTGAGCACGCTACCGACTTCAATTCGGAAGAAGGCATTTCAGAACTTGAGGGCATCATGAATCCGATTGACCTCCGGTTTATCGACCAGGTGACGGGTACGATGAACGTGACCACGCGTTTTGAAATTCCCGTTGATCACGAACAGTTTATCAAGTTTGCCGTCAAATACCGGAACATCACCAACCTGGTTCACAACACGCTGATTCCGACGATCTCTGAGCAGGCAAAAAACACCGGCTTCATGTTCTCGGCACAAGACTACATTTCAGGTGCCGCCCAGAGCTTCAAGCAGACGTTTGAAGAGCAGCTGGAAAACGGGGCGTATGTGGTCCTCAAGGAAGAGAAGCGGGATACTATCTACGAGGAAGTGATTCAAAAGGGTCCCCGGCACATCAAGGAAATTCAGACTTCGTACTCGGTGCAGAAAGTGATCGATCCGAAAACGCACAAACCCGAAGTGGTGCCCAATGAAATCAGCCTATCGGGAATAAAAGTGAGCCAGGTCATTGTCGACAACGTCATCCCGGACCCGGAATACCAGGCGCGGCTGAAGGAGCAGAAATCGGAATCCGCCAAGCGGCAATTGGAGCAACAAAAGATTGCGACGGCCAAAATCGCTCAGCTGCGTGTAGTTGCAGAAGGTGAGCAGCGGAAAGCAGAAGAGCGCGTGACCCAGGAAGTGGAGCAGGTAAAAACCCTTATTCCTTTCGAAACGGAACGCGAGAAAGAGAAAGCAAAACTGGCAGCTGCTCAGATTGCTCGTGATCGTGCGGCCATTGAAGCTCAAACGCTGCTCATCATGCAGCGTGCACAGGCCGATGCCAACAAACTGAAAGTGCTTGCTGGACTGACTCCTCAAGAAAGGGCTTACTGGAAATACCGTTCAGACTCGGTCATCTCGGCCAACCTTTCGAAGATTCAGTGGCCGGGTGTGTACTTTGATGGTGCTTCGGGGGGAAAATCTACCGGCATGATTGAGAGTCTCATCGGTGCAGAAATGGCCAAGCAGATGCTCAACCGAACCCGCGACAACAATCCGTAGTCTTCCATTGACCGCAAAAAGAAGCCCGATTCCCGTCGGGCTTCTTTATTTCCATTCATCCAAAAATGCCGTCGCATGAGATGGAAAGCCGTACCTTAGATCCAATGATCCGGAAGTACACCTCCTTGCTACTCGTCGCCCTTCTGCTGGTGCACCTGGCCGGGTTCTATGTGTACTTTGTGGTTCGTTTGGGTGACCTTCGGATGAGCATGCGTGAGAAGATTTCGCTGCTTCCTGCCGAACAGTTGGAGGTTCTTCGTGTTCCTGCTGCATCCTTTCGAAAGCACTGGCTGGAAGAACGGGAAATGGAGTGGCAAGGCAACATGTATGATATCGCCCGGGTGGAACAATCCGGAGAGGAGATTCTTGTGTATGGACTTCACGACAAGGACGAAGATGGACTTCTGAACTTCATCGGAGCAGTGGTGGACATGGCTCATCAGGATCCGCAGCCAGCGCCTGCTCCCGTCGAACAGATTTT
>JAYRXB010000138.1:0-3018 GCA_041917735.1 Cyclobacteriaceae bacterium | reverse complement strand
TAGGAGCAAATTGACCGACACCCATTTGTGACACAATAGCCGCGGAATATTGAGCGTTCTGCGCGTCGGAATCACCGTAAAGGGAGTTTCCGCCAAACCGGAAACCCGAGAACAGCACCTGGTCATTCTTAAAGTCGGTCTTCTTCAGCCACACCTTAATGCCGTTGGCAAAATTGAGCTCCACCACGTTTGCATCTGCAATCAGTCTCTCGGAGACAATGGCTCCCGCAGGGGGAATGCTAGTCATGAGTGCCGCCGCCAGGGCCTTCTCCTCGAAGGGGGTAACCGGAAGCTGCTCGGCCTTTGCAACGGCGGCAAGCAACTCATCATTTGTGGGTATGGCGAAGTCAGCTTTTGTCGGTCCTTGCAGGAGGACGAGTTTCTTTTCGGTGGAGGAAGGAATGCTGCGTGCTGCGTGCTGGTTGACCTCCTCGAGGGTGATGCCATCCATGAATTTCTGATAGTACGCATACTCATTCTCGATGCCGGGGATGGACTCGTCGCTGAGGAAGTTGCGAAGGTATTCTTCGGCGTGATCGGCTGATTCGGTTTTTTCCCGTTCGTTGTAAGCCTGCTCCATGCTCCGCAGGAAGCTCTTCTTGGCTCGATCAAGCTCCGCAGCCGAAAACCCATACTTGCGGGCCCGCTCATTTTCGACTATCAAGGCTTCGATGGCGGGCACTACGCCGGCTTTGCCAACCGCCGCAACGGCGAAATAGGATTCATAGCCGTGAACAAACTCGCTCTCTCCGCCACCGCCAAAAAGAAAGGGTGGATTGGCCTTTTGGGTAAGCTCTTGCATCCGGAGGTTAAGTAGCTGGCCAGCCAGATTCTTCACGATGTCAGCCCTGTAGTCTCCCACAGTAACGGAAGCCTTGGATGGCCGTGTGGAGTAGAATATCCGAAGTATGTGGTTGGTAGCTTCGTCATCAGTGACAACCAGGCCTTCCGACTGGGTACGCGGTGGGATGCTGGCGTAATCACGGGCGCGTGGCTTCGCGGGATTCCTGAGTTTCTCGAAATGCTTGCGGACCATCGCCTCGGCTGCGGCAGGGTCGATGTCTCCAACCACGACCACAGCCATCAGGTCGGGGCGATACCAGTCCGAATAGAACCGCTTAATGGTCTCCTGGCGGAACGACTTGAGTATTTCTGTTTTTCCGATCGGAAGGCGATTTTCATACCGGGATCCCAGCAGGATCTTCGGCAAGGCGATTTTGTCCATCCGCTCGTCAGCGCCCTTGCCCCGACGCTCTTCTTCCAAAACCACACCACGCTCATTTTCAATTTCCTGCTTGTCGAAGAGGACGCCGCTTGCCCAGTCCTCGAGCACAAGGAATCCCTTTTCCAGGTTTTCGGGTTTGTCTATTGGAATGGGCAGGATGTATACCGTTTCATCAAACCCGGTGTATGCATTCAGATCGGCTCCGAATTCAACGCCAATGGTCTGCAGGTAGGAGACCAATTCGTTCTTCTTAAAGTGCTTGCTGCCATTAAAAGCCATGTGTTCGGTAAAGTGAGCCAATCCCTGCTGATCATCGTCTTCGAGGATTGACCCGGCCTTGATGGCCAGTCGAAGTTCTACGCGCTGCTCGGGCTTGCTGTTCTTCCGAATGTAGTAGGTCAGTCCATTGGCAAGTTTTCCCTTCTTGATTTGTGGGGCTACCGGTAAGGTCTCCGACAATTCCTGGGAAAGTGCTGGAGTAAGAAGTGTCGCAAGTACGACAACCAATACATACTGGATTCTTTTCATTGTGAAACAGTTAAAGTTAATGGTTCAATATCCCCACTCTTCGGCGATCAGGGATTGCATGGCCGCATGAATACCTGCCCCGGCGGCGCAGATTTCCTTGCCATACAAAAAATTGTTGCCTCCCCGGAAATCGGAAACGCGTCCGCCCGCTTGTTGAACAATAAAGGCACCTGCGGCAACGTCCCAGGGATTGAGGTTGTACTCAAAAAAGCCCTCAAACCTCCCGGCGGCCACATAGGCCAAATCTGTAGCAGCGCTTCCCAGCCGACGAACGCCGTGCGAGTTGCGGAGGAATTTCCGGATGATGCCCAGGTAGGCTTCAATCTGGGGAAATTCATAGTAGGGAAAACCGGTGGAGAACAGGCTTTCATTCAATGTCGTCACCGGCGAAGTGCGGATGAGACGATCGTTACAGTAAGCAGGATGGCCTTCCACAGCGTGAAACATCTCCTGCTTGGTTACTTCATACACAACTCCCAGCACGGGGTTGTCATTCCGCGTAAGTCCAATGCTGATTGCAAAAGGTGGCAATCCGTGCGTGAAATTGGTTGTTCCGTCCAGCGGATCAATGATCCACAGGTATCCATTGGTAGATTCAACAGAAGCACCTTCCTCCCCGAGGATGCCGGAGCCTGGAATAAGCCGGGAAAGTGTGCCCACCAGTTTCTTCTCCGACTCCTTGTCGACATACGATACCAGGTTATTGAAACCTTCCTTTTGAAGGATGCGCGAACGGTCAAAAGACATGCTTTCCACCCGGATGAATTCGCCCACGTCATGACATAGCTCCATGACATGTTGTTCGACGGACTTTAGTTCAATGTTCATCTTCGGATTTGCTGTCTGACGAACGTAAAGAGAAGGATGAGGATAGACAGCCAGGCTGCGGTCCGCACTACCAGTTCGCCATGCGCAAGATAAGTAACATCTGCATCAGTGGTTATGTTTCGGTAAAAATTGATCATTTGATCACGTTGAACCGGGGAGGTGGATAGGCTATACGAATACGCCGCGGGTCCCAAAAGTACCAGCATGCCGATGCCGAACCATACCCATTGAATTCCGCGGCCTTGCAGAAACGCGCGGTACAGGCACCCGTTCACCAGCAGAATCCACAGGCTTGAGCCCAGGTATCCGGTATGGACGGTCCAGCGTGTCCACGCAGGAAAGAGTGCCAGCGTGTCCGCGAGGAAAATCCCATACGCCGGCACGAGTTTCAGCAAGGCGTATTCCAGGGCAAGCCAGAAGAGAATCAGGGTAATCTT
>JAYRXB010000137.1:0-3349 GCA_041917735.1 Cyclobacteriaceae bacterium | reverse complement strand
GAAAACCTGATCATGCGGCCAAGTTACCGCCCTTTCGGGTCATTCGAAAAATGCGCGTGTGCGATCCGGTATCCGGTACCGTCGGACTGCAAAATGAAGGTTACGGGGCCTCGCTGCTCGGGACTCCCGGGCCGCTGAAAATGCCAGGTGGCCGTGACAGACAGGGGGCGGTGCTGAACTTCGCTGAGCCAGAGCCTGTTGGTGGAGGTCTTCCCTCCTTCCACAAATCCAAATCCACGATGGTGCTTGATGAGGGAGTCTATTCCCTGGATAAGTCCTGCCCGTTCCGAAGAGAAGTACGTTACGGTTTGGTCTGCTACAAAGAGCCGGCGCACTTCATTCAAGTCGTACGTGTTCCACGATTTCTCCCAGGCCGTAAGCAGTTGCTGGGGCGATTTCTCCTGGGCCTGGGTCTGCCCCACGATGCAGCATAGAAACAACGACAGGAGTAGGAGTGTCTTCATGGTTATCGGATGAGGTCACCCAGTACTTTACGCACTTCTTCCGGTTGCATCCGGGGGCCCCACTGTGTCACCACCCGCGATGAGGCCAGCGAAGCCAGCTTTCCCGCTTCCGCATAGCTGTGTTGGTGGGTGATTCCAAAGAGGAAGGCGCCTGAAAACATATCTCCCGCCCCGTTGGTGTCGACAGCCCGTACTTTATAGGGTTCAATTTCAATGAAGGTATCACCGTCAAAAATCAAGGCTCCGTTGGCACCCAACGTGATGGCAAACCGCTTGGCCGCACCACGGAGTTTCTCGCGCGCATCGGATATGAAGTCGGTGCCCGTAAAGATCATGGCTTCCTCTTCGTTGCAGAACAACAAGTCTACCGATGCACCCACGATCTCCTCCATCTGTTTCGAGAAATACTTCGTCATGCTGGGATCGCTGAAAGTCAGTGCCACCTTCACGTTGTGCTGTTCGGCGATTTTCTTCGCTTCCTTCATGGCATCCAGTCCTTTGGGACTCGACACGAGGTATCCTTCGAGGTAGACGTAGTGCGAATTCCGAATGGCTTCCTCGTCGAGGTGCTGCGGTGAAAGGAACGAGCTGACGCCGAGAAAGGTATTCATGGTACGCTGAGCATCGGGCGAGGTCATGACCAGGCAGCGGCCGGTGTGTCCGGGCGGGCAGTCGGCATACCGCAGGTTGGTTTCGACGCCGTTCCGTTCCAGGTCCTTGAGAAAGAAATGGCCGAGGTCATCGTGAGCCACGAGGCAGGAATAGAAGCTTTTGCCGCCCAGCTGGTTGATGGCTACCACGGTGTTTCCGGCCGACCCACCGCCGGACATTTTGCTGCGCTTCATGTCGATGGCCTTCATCAACTCAACCTGGCGTTTCTCATCCACCAGGGTCATAACGCCCTTCTCGACATTATTCCTTTCGAAGAAATCCGACTCGACTTCCGTGACAATATCCACAATGGCGTTACCTACGCCGTATACATCGTATTTCATGCAGTTGATTTAGGCGAACAAAAATAGTCAAAAGCACTCCGAATTTGCTTGCACCCGAAAAGAAGGGGAGCGTTTGGAGCGGCTAGGGTTTGCGCTCGATCTTAAGCGTCATCTCATACTTGGCGGCGCGGTCGGGATAGTCGGTAATCAGGCCATCCACGCCCATCCCCTTCAGGGCGAGCATTTCCCGTTCATCGTTTACCGTCCAGGGAATGATCCGCATTTTCAGCGCCCTACCCTGCTTGATCATTTCTGGCGTGACCATCTTGTAGTAAGGGCTGTAGACGGACGGGGTAAAGCCCAGCGCCTTCAGATTCGCATCCAGGCTTTTCGTGTTTTCCACCAGGGCACTGGTGCGAAGGTCCGGGTACTGCGTGTGAATGTACTTGAGCACACGGAAGTCAAACGATTGAATGACTACCCGGTTCATGGGCAGATATTGATCGATCAGGTCGTATACGAGCTTGGCATACACGTCCGGTTTGGGGTGAAATTTGTCATCACCCCAGGGTTCACTCTTGATCTCTATACTATAGTCGACTTCGTACTTCGTGTGATTCTTGATGTGGTTCTCTACCGCCACGATGACATCACGCAACAGTGGTTTGTAAGCCATCATCATCACCTGCTCAGGAAAACGCTCATTCCCTTTCGATCCACAGTCATAGCGGCGCACTGCCTCGTATGTCATTGCATAGATATTGTGCGTGAGCGTATCCTTCGGGGAGATCTCCTTTCCATTTGAATCAAGGCAAATCGATCCCGACATCCAGGGCTCATGGGATAGAACCACTTGTTGGTCACGCGTGATGACCACATCCATCTCCAGGGTAGTCACGCCCGAATCCAGGGCGAGCAGGAACGCGGGTATCGTGTTTTCCGGGCGCAAGCCACGGCAGCCCCGGTGGCCTTGAACGTCAAACTTGGGCAGATAGACCGAGGACTGTGCCGCTACGGCAAACGGAACGACCAGGAGAAGAACAAACAGGCGACGCATGATCACAAGGTAGCCTGTTAATTTGAAAATTAGGCAATTTGAAAATTTGAAAATGAAAAAGCTGAGTTAGACAACCAGGATCAAACCTACCGTTCTGGGATGGAATTGTATTCTGAGAATTTAAACAGGAATACTCCATCCTCCATTATCAAATCTTCAAATTCTCAAATTTTCAAATCAGTTGTTGATCATCATCCGCATGCCACCGCGGCGTCCTCCACGGCCACCGCCCATGGGGTTGAGTTGCTTGTTGAGTGCGTAGGTAAAACTGATCATGTAATACCGCCCCAGGTTATTCATGGTTTCCTGTTGGAGGTAGTTGCTCGTGGCCGTCTGGGATACCCCCATGCTCTTGTCAAGGGCATTGACCACGGCCAGTTTCAACTCACCCACGTTGTTCTTAAGGAGGAACCGCGAGACCGAAACATTCAGGATCGGAATAGTCTGGTCAAATCCGGTGGTTTGGCTGCGATAGTGATAGAAATCGTAGTTGGTGCCAAAAGCATAGTTCTTCAGGAAGTTGATGCTCAGGTCCGCACCATAGGTCTCGTTGAGGTATTGCTGATTTTGGGCCGTGCTAAAGCTGTACTCGGTCTTGTTCTGGCTGATGTTGGCCGTGAGACCCAGGGTAAGGACCTCTTTGAACGTGTAGTCGTACCGCACGTTACCTCCATACGAACGGGTGTCGGAGCGGTTCTCCTGGAGGTTGATCAGCGTAACGCCACGGTTATAGGTATAGGTTGGCCCGATGCTGAACCGGCTGTTCAGTTTCTTTATCGGGAATCCAAAGTTGAAATTCCCTGACAAGCGCAGGTTGTAATCCACGTTTACAGGAACCGTAAGCCGGACGAGCGTCTGGGGATCAACCGTTTGGGAATACGCGATCGCATTGG
>JAYRXB010000136.1:0-5490 GCA_041917735.1 Cyclobacteriaceae bacterium | reverse complement strand
GACTCTCAATCGCCACGGCGTCGCCGGGATTTGTCACCGCCTTCAGCGTCAACGAAAGCGCCTCCATACAGCCGGCCGTAACGACGATGTCATCTCCGCCCAGCGTACCACCCCAGTTGAAGCTCTGGCGGGCAATCTGCTTGCGCAACTCCACATTGCCCTGAACATGCTCGTAGTTGAGGCAGCTGTCGGGGGCATCCCGCAGCGCCTGTGCCACAGCCTTGTTGAGCTTGGCCGCCGGCAACAACTGGGGTGACGGTGCCCCCAGCGAAAAATTGATCAGCTTGTCCGAGCGCAAATCGTTGTACACACTGCTGATCATTTCGTCGATGGTGACCGGCACGGCGCACTCGGCCGGGTCGCAGGATTGGGGCACGTCGAAGGTGTGGCCTGGCGAGTATTTCACATAATACCCGGACTGCGGGCGAGCCTCAACGAGCCCTTTGCTTTCGAGGTGGTAGTAGGCCTGGAACGCTGTACTGAGGCTAATGCCCTGCTCTTTGCTGAGTGAGCGCACCGACAACAACCTGTCCCCTACCTTGAGTGATTGCTTTTCAATCAGCTGTGCGATGCGATCAGCCACTTCCAGGTAAAGATGTTCAGGCGGAGCGACCGGATGACGTAATTTTTTTTGACTCGTTGCGGTGGCCATCGGCATACTTTTTCGCTTTACAGGGTTTGCGGGCCGCAGGAAATTCCGGGGAGCCTGCCCTTCGCCCAATTCTGTTTGCTGCTAAACTGATATGGTCAAAATACTAAAAACTGAAACTGTTTAGTACACGTACAAAGCTAGACAATTGTTTCGGTTTTCAGCCGCAGGTCCACAAGAAACGGGTTGAAGCCAACAACAGACGCGAGGACTTTTGCATGACAAACAATGGGATTGTCGCTATGAAAAAATTCGCTCAAATCCTGCTCACTGTACTGATCGTCCAGACGGTGCAGGCGTCTGACACCACCTCAACAAAGAAGGCACCGCATGGAACATGGAAGGCCACGGCACGAATTCATTCCATGGGCTTCTTCTCCTACGGCGGTCGGCTGGTATCCTCGAACCACGTGGCCGACCTGCACGTCTCCTACACGCGCAAGACCTGGAACTTCCAGGCGTTCAAAGCGATCGATCTCCGCGATCATCATACGCCCATCAACTTTGCCATGGCTGTTATCGGCCGGCCGCTGGCCCTTGGCGACAAGCTCACGTTCACACCGCAGGCTGGCGTGGTCCTGGAGCAGTTTACCTCCATGGCCGATCACGGTTCGGACGCAGTTGTGCTCTTTACAACAGCCTACCGCATTCATCCGCACCTGACACTCGAGCACACCGCGCTGGTGAGCAACCTGCTGCTTGAACCAGCCTGGCGTGATTGGGTAAACCGCGTCCGCGTGATGTACCGCTCCGGGCACCTGGACGTCACACTCTTCGCCTGGCACAACAATGCGGTCTTTGACCAGCACGACTACGCCACCATCGGCGTGAGCGTCTTTACCAGTCGCTGGGAATTGCAAGGCCCCTGGACCATCCTGACCGGCGTAACCGGGTTATACATGGCACAGGCTTCAGACGAACGTGCGTGGGAGGGCGCCAACGGGATTCTGCTTACGCTGGGAATGGCATGGCACTAAAAATAGATACCACTGGATATGAGCCACCTCCTGAAAACCCATCGTCGAAAAGTAGTTCTGCTCCTGGGAATCATTGTTTGCGCCATCCTGCTGGCGCTGAAAATGACACTGCCACTTCCACCCCTGTAACGAGGCGCTTTACAACCAACTATTTGCGATCTTGCCGATGAATTCCATGAATCAGAAAAGCAACCTGCTGGCTTACGTGGCATTGGGCGCGGTGTGCATCATTTGGGGCACAACCTACCTCGCCCTTCGCGTCGGGGTTACGCAGTTTCCACCCTTCCTCTTTTCGGGCATCCGCTTCCTGTTTGCCGGGCCTATCCTGTTGCTGCTGTTGTACTTCTTCCGCAAGCCGGAGCTGCCGTCACGGAAAGTACTTGCCCAGCAGGCCGTGAGCGGGCTATTGCTGTGTACGTTTGGCGTTGGCATTGTAGGCTGGTCCGAAATGTTTGTCTCCAGTGGCCTCGCCGCCATCATTTGTTCCGTGATGCCCATCTGGGTCATGCTCATCAATTTTGCCATTTCCTCCGACGACCAGCCGGCGTTGCCCGTGGTGTTGGGTCTGATCATCGGCCTGGCAGGGATCGTCATGATTTTCGGGGAGCATGTGTCCGACTTCTCTGACCCCGACTATACGCTGGGAATCGTCACCACATTTGCCGGAAACATCTGTTGGGCCTTTGGTACCGTGTGGGTCAAAAAGAAAACGATGGCCACTGATCCGTTCATGGCTGCCGGACTGCAAATGCTCTTTGGAGGCATCTTTCTCATCCCGATGAGCCTGCTGTTCGATGACTATTCCACCATCACTACCTCGGGCGACATGTTTTTTGCACTGGTATACCTCATCTTGTTTGGGTCCGTGGCGGCCTACGCCAGTTATTCTTATGCCATCAAGAAGTTGCCCATGACGCTGGTTTCACTCTATGCCTACATTAACCCGATCGTGGCCGTCGTCCTTGGCGCCTTGCTTCTGGGTGAACGCCTTAACCTTCGCATCGGCATCGGCATCCTGATCACACTCGCCGGCATCTATGTGGTGAACCGGGGATACCAGATCCGCACGTTCCTGCGTACACAATTCACCAAAGAATAGGCTCCATGTATTCCATCCCCTTCCACACGATCGACTGGGCCGCGCTGCCCGCGACACGCCATGAAGGCGATACGGGATTCGCCCTGTGGCATACGCGGGAGTACGGCGACCTTCGTGTCCGGATGGTGGAGTATTCTCCCGGATACCTGGCCGATCATTGGTGCGAACGGGGCCACATCCTGCTTTGCCTGGAAGGCGAGTTGCTCACCGAACTTTCCGATGGTTCCACGTTCCTGCTGAAGCCCGGAATGTCCTACCAGGTTTCTGATGGATTGAGTAGCCATCGCAGCAGCACCAGGACCGGAGCCAAACTATTCATCGTGGACGGAGGTTTTCTCCGTGGAACCAATCACAACCCCTGAACCATGCCCAAGCAACATTCCTATACCGCTACCATAACATGGACCGGCAATCGTGGTAGTGGGACATCGGCGTACACGGCTTACGATCGCAACCATTTAATTTCAGTCGCTGGCAAGCCCGACATCCCGGGATCATCCGATCCGGTTTTTCGGGGGGATGCGAGCCGGTACAATCCCGAAGACAGTTTCGTGGCCGCCATCTCCGCGTGTCACATGCTTTGGTACCTGCACCTGTGTGCCGTCAACAACATCATCGTTGAGAAGTACAGTGACAAGGCCACCGGCATCATGGTTGAAAACGCGGACGGCAGCGGGCAGTTTGCCGAAGTGGTATTGCACCCCGAAGTCACCATCCGAAACGCCGAGGGGAAAGAGAAAGCGCTGGCGCTTCACGCGGATGCACACCGCATGTGTTTTTTGGCCCGGTCGGTCAATTTCCCGGTTCGTCATCAACCCATTCTACACACCGCATGAGTACACTCCGCTGGTTCGACAGAAAAATGACCTTTGGGCTGCCCAAGGAGATGCTGCCCTTCTACCTTGAGCGCCTGGAGGGCACTTTGCCACGCATCGAACGAAAGGTTGAAGGGCTCGACGACGCCATGTTATCCGCGCGCATCGACGGTGCATGGTCCATCAAGCAACACATTGGCCACCTGGCCGAAGTTGATCGCATCGCCAACACAAGGATTCGGGAGATGCTTAATGGTGCCGAAGTGCTGTCACCCGCCGTGTTTGAACCGCAGGATTACAACCCGTGGCCCATCGGACAAGTGCTCGCTTTCTTCCGAAATGTGCGTCATGAAAATATCGCAACGTACCAAAGCATTGCGGAAGGAGACTTGCTGAAATCATCCCGGCATCCCCGTCTTGGGGTACCGATGACACCGGTGGATCTTGCCTGGTTTGACGCAGAGCACGATGACCATCACCTGGTCAAAATCAATGAAATTATTTTTACCTTAACAAAAATTTAGATCATGACTACTGCGCCCACCCTCTCCATACAAAAGACCACCCATTCACGGTTATCCGAGACCGACTTCAACAACCTGGAGTTCGGAAAATACATCTCCGACCACATGGTTATGTCAGACTGGGCAAAGGGCACCTGGACTGAACCCACCATTCTGCCTTTTGGAGAATTGCGGATGACGCCGGCAATCCTGGCCCTGCACTATGGTCAAGCTATTTTCGAAGGCATGAAAGCCTTCCGGATGGTAGACGGCAACATCAACATCTTCCGTCCTCACAAGCACCACGAACGTCTGCTCAGGTCGCTCGAGCGGATGTGCATGCCCGAGATTTCCTACGACATGTTTATCCAATCGCTCCATGCACTCATCGAACTGGACCACGATTGGGTACCACGGACGGATGGTTCTTCGCTCTACATACGCCCGGTAGTTTTTGCGAGCGAATCGCGCCTGGGTGTAAAGGTGGCCGATCAATATAAGTTTGTTGTGATGACCAGCCCGGTCGGTCCTTACTACAACAAACCCTTCCGGCTCAAGGTGGAAGGTCATTATACGCGCACCGCCGAAGGGGGAACCGGTTTTGCAAAGTGCGCCGGCAACTATGGCGGCGCCTTTTATCCCACCCAACTTGCCAAGAAGGAGGGGTTTGACCAGGTCTTGTGGACCGACCACAAAGAGCATCGGTACATTGATGAAGTGGGCATGATGAACGTGATGTTCGTAATGAATGGCAAGCTGGTCACACCAAAACTGAACACCGCTATTCTCGATGGCGTAACGAGAGACTCCATCATTACCATTGCGCGTGAAGAAGGCCTGACCGTTGAGGAGCGGCGCATCAGCATCGACGACCTGGAAGAAGGATTTAAGTCAAAAACCCTGACCGAAGCGTTTGGCTGCGGAACCGCCGCCGTTGTTGCGCCCGTCGCCGTTATCAACATCCGTGGGGTCGACTATTCCTTCCCCCCGGTGGATCCCAACAGCATCCAGCAGCGGATGAAAAAGAAACTCCTGGCCATTCGCACCGGTGCTGAACCCGACCGCTACGGCTGGAACCACGTTGTGCGCGGCTGATCGACCATGAAAGCCGTCATCTTCAAGGGCAGCGGCACCCCGTTACAGGTCGGTGATTTTCCAACACCACGGCCGGTCAAGGATCAAGTCCTCATCCGGCTTAAGGCGGCAGCGCTCAACCACCGTGACTTGTGGATCATGGAGGAGCAGCTGACCGTCAACCGTCCGGAGGGTGTTATCCTGGGCTCCGATGGCGTAGGTGTCGTAGAAGATGTTGGCGAAGATGCAGACCCCCTGCTGACGGGCGCTGAAGTGATCATCAACCCGAGCATGGAATGGGGCAACAATCCGTTTGTGCAGGGCGATTCGTTCAAGATACTCGGCTTCCCCGATCATGGCACACTTGCCGAGT
>JAYRXB010000135.1:0-3629 GCA_041917735.1 Cyclobacteriaceae bacterium | reverse complement strand
GATCTTGGAAAACAAGCGCTATTTCTCCGAGGAGATTGCGGATGTGATGATCAACATGGCCAACGAACCCGAGAGCAACGGTGCCCTTACCGCCCGTGAGGTGGAGATCCTGAAGCTGGTGGTACGGGAGTTCAACAGCCGCCAGATCGCTGAAATCCTCTTCATCAGCGAGCGGACCGTGGAAACCCACCGCAAGAACATCCTCCGCAAGACCGGCTGCTCCAACCTTGTCGCGCTGATCAAGTATGCCTATGCCCACAACATCCTCTGAACAAACCCGATCGTTCAGGCTGATACCGGCCTATCGTTAATTCTCATTCGGTTCATCGTAGCAACGGCATGCGATACAAGTCCAGCTCCTCGCGCTTGACCCCAAAGAGGATGGACTGCGCAAAGCGAAAGCCGAGCTTCTTGAGCAGCGTCACCGAGCGTGGGTTGTTGGACTGGACCACGGCTGACAATTCTGCAAGCCCGAGAACGTCGCCCGCGTGCTGGATGACCGCCGTGGCGGCTTCGTAGGCAAAGCCCTGGCCCTCAAACCGGTTGAAGAAAGCAAAGCCTATGTCCGGTGTATCGAGTTCCTCCCGCTTCAGCAGGCCACACATGCCGATGGGTTCTCCCGAGCTCAGCAGCGAAACCCGCATCAGTCCGAATCCATGCTGCTGATAGCTCTTCAGCGGACCGTTGTCGAGGTAGGCGATAGCGTCCTCGGTGGAGCGTACGTTGCGGTCGCCGATAAACTCCAGCCAGCCCGGTGAATTGAGCAGGGCCACGATAAACGCCGCATCCGCGTGCCCAAACGGCGCCAGCGAAAGTCGCGCGGTATCTAACGTATACACAACCCTAACTAGCCTTTATCCTCGAGTTTGTAACCCTAGCTTCTAGCTTCTATTTCTTTTTCTCCACTTTGGCACCACCCGGCAATATCTGCGGCTGCTTGAAATCGTCTTTCGATACTTCCGATTCCTTGCCCAGGTACATCCAGTTGATGGAGTTGGAATACTTCTTGAACACGCGATTCATGTCGGCCACGGTGACTTTCTCCACCTTGCCCATGAAGGACTCGAAGTTCTTCCAGGATCCGGCAATCTCGTTGGTGCCAATGCCCATGCTCTGTGCACCGTTGGTTTCGAGGCGCGAGTAATAGCCGGTCAGGAATTCCTCCTTCTTGTCTTTGAGTTCTTTCTCCTTGAAGCCGTTGTTCTTTACATCGTTGACCTGGTCAATCATGACCTGGAGGGCTTCCTTCGGCTTGATGGAGGAAGCATAGAAGACGGCATGCGGGTTTTTGGAGGGGCTGGTGTTGTAGTAGGCCTGCGGTGCGTAGGTAAGGCTTCGCTTAGTACGGAGTTCGACAAAGAACTTGTCGCCCATGATGGCCATGGCTACACGCATGGGGATGGCGTCGGGCTGATCGATGGCCGGCAACGACATGGTTCCCAGGATGTAGTTGGTGGCGATGTCGCGGTTCTCTACGTTGACACCGGGTTGAATTTCGGTCTTCTTTTCCGCGGGCGCGGTGGTTCCGGCGGCAAGGGTGCCAAAGGCGGCGCTCACCTTCGCGCGCAGGTCCGCCTCCGTCAGGTTGCCGACCACGACGAGAAAGACGTTGTTCTTGTTGACCACCTTGCGATAGTGGGCCTTGAGCTCATCGAGGGTCAGGGCTTCCAGGCTCTTGACGGTCCCGCCGGGGATCTTGGCATAGTTGCCGCCGGCATAGCTCAGCTCCATGGACTTGGTCTCCACGTAGCTGTCCGGGTCAGCCTCACGCTCTTTGGCGTTGGCTACGACGCGACCTTTGATCAGTTCAAATCCTTTTGCATCGAACAGCGGTTGGTTGATGGCTTCTGTGAACAGGTCCCAGGAAGCGTTCCAGTACTGGCTTACACAGCTTACGCTGACCTGGCTGTAGTCGTAGTCGCTGGAGTAACCGATTTCGGTGCCGATCTTTTCCTTGGCGGTGGCAAATGCGGTCATGTCATGCCGGGTGGTTCCACCCTCGGTGGCGACGGACAGGGCGAGGGATTCAATTCCTTCCTTTTCTTTGGTGTAGTTGGCCGTTCCGCCGCGGATGAAGAGTCGGGCGCTGATGATTTCTTTTGTGGAAGGCTTGAAGAGCACCTTGATGCCATCGACGGTGAGTTCGGTGATGCCGGTCTGATCGGCAGGAGCAAAGCTCACCAGCGTGAAGGCGGAGGTGAGCAGGAGTATGGTTAACGTACGCATGGTAAAGTATCGGTTAAGTTATTTCGACAAGCTGCTTTCCAGGGCGGGGCGACCTTCCTTGGTGGTGAGGATCCCCGTGATGCTGGGCTTGTCCTTGATGTAACGGTTGACGTAGTTCTTGATGTCCTGGCGCGTCACCTTGCGCAGGTTCTCCACGTAGTTGGTATAGTACTCGATGGAGGCCGAAGCCCACCAGAATGTGACGGAATGCACAAAGGTCGACGTCTTCTCGCGACCGCGGGCGTCTTCGATGGCCAACTGTACTTTGGCGGTCTCCAGCTGCTCGTCGGTGAAGTAGTTGTCGTTCACCATGAGGGCAAGCTGGCGGTCGAACTCCGCCATCGCCTCCTTTACCTTTTCAGGGTGGGGTACGAGGAAGGCGCCAATCGGTCCGACGTACTTGCAGGTGCCGTAGTTGAATTCCGCATAGAACGCCAGTCCGGACTCTACCAGCGCCTGCTGGAAGGCGGAAGACTTCTGCCGGAGGATGTAACTGAAGACATCGGCTGCATAGGTAGCGGGGATGTCGGTACGCGTATCCGGGCCATGCCATCCGCGGTACACGATGACGTTGCGTGCGTTTGGATTCTCGGTAAAGATGGTCTCGCTCTTGGTGAGGGGCTTGAACTCCGGCACAGGGTACTTTACAAACGGGTCGAACCCGGAAGCGGGCCAACTCTCATAGATGGCGGCGGCCTGCTGGAAGACCTGGTTGTGGTCGGCGTCACCGGCGATGACCAGGATGCTGTTGTTGGGATGGTAGTACTTGCCCTGGATCACTTTCATTTTCTCCGTCGTAGCGGTGAGGATGACATCGTGATCGCCGATCACATTCTTGCGGCTGTAGAGGTCGCCCCACAGCTTCTTGTTCACATCGTTGATCAGCCAGAACGTAGGCTGCGATTCAGCACGCTGGAACTCACCGTCAACGACTGGGTTTTCGTTTTTCATCTCCTTCTCGTCGAACAGCGGGTAGCGGATGGCCGAATTCATGAACTCGAGTCCTTCCTTCAGGAATTTCTTGTTCAGCGTGAAGTAGTAGTTGACGCGCTCGTTGGAGGTGGTGCCATTCCACTGCATGCCAAGTTCGTTGGTGCGGTCGAGAAACGCCTCCTGGTTGGGAATGTCCTTGTTGGCCTTGAAGAACATGTGCTCATAGAGGTGTGAAAGCCCGTTGTATTCCGGTGGCTCGGTATACGACCCATTTTTCACGCATATTTCGACGGTAATCAGGGGCACGGTCTTATCTTCGATAACCAACACCTCCAGCCCGTTCTTGAGCTTGGTCAGAAAAAAGTTGGAGGGAAGCGACTGGCCGAACGCTACGGGAGCAAAAAGCAGCAAGCCGATAGCCAGAAATAATGATCTTTTCATGGGAAATTGCCTTTTTTAGGTTGGTGAAT
>JAYRXB010000134.1:0-3974 GCA_041917735.1 Cyclobacteriaceae bacterium | reverse complement strand
CGGCCATGCTGGACCCTACCTTCCCGGCGAAAATCACGGCGATAATGGTGGGGGCGAGTTCAAGGATGGTCATTTCCCGAACAACCTGGCTGATTACGTACCGGGGTATCAACGGGCTTACCATGTTGTAGGCCGTCTGAACGGTCGTTACAGCGCCCATGAAGGAGGCTACGAGGGCTACCAGCCAGACGGACTTAAGCCCGATTTGGACGCACTCGTCCAGCGTAAGGCGGTAGTAGGTCTTGAAGGATTCCATGCGGACAACCAGCGAGCCTAAAAAGAGGATGTACCGCCCGAAACCCGTCATGAAATGAATTAACTTGCCCTAAAGATATCAATTTATGCGAAAACTGGCGGTTGTCACCGGGGGAACCAAGGGCATCGGAAAGGGGATCCTGGAGAAATTTGCGTCAGCCGGATTCGATGTGGCCACCTGCAGCCGTAAGCCTGCCGACCTCCTGGCGCTGGAGAAGGAACTCCGCGCTCGATTCCAGATTGATGTCTTTTCGTGTGTCGCAGACCTCAGTTCGGCCGATGGGGCAACAAAGTTCACCGCGTATGTGTCAGGCCTTGGCCGCCCCGTAGACGTGCTCGTCAACAATGCGGGCTACTTTACGCCCGGCCAGGTGACTACCGAACCGGCAGGTGTCCTGGAGATGATGGTCGGCGCTAACCTCTACAGTGCCTACTACACTACCCGTGGCCTCATCGAGGGGATGAAGGCTCGGCGCCAGGGACATATCTTCAACATGTGTTCCATCGCGAGCATAAAGGCCTATCCGAATGGCGGATCCTACGCGATATCCAAGTTTGCGTTGCTTGGCTTTACCAAGGTTCTTCGGGAGGAATTGAAGGAGGAGGGTATCCGGGTTACGGCGGTGCTGCCCGGAGCCACACGGACGTCGAGCTGGGATGCAATAGCGCTGCCAGAAGAGCGCTTTATGAAGCCCGAGGATGTCGCGGACGCGGTATTCGGCGCCTATTCCCTCTCGCCCCGAAGCGTGGTGGAGGAGGTCCTCATCCGCCCGCAATTGGGCGATATTTGACCCGCCCAGGGGAGAAACAATTCCGGGAAATATGGGTTAATTTTGAGAGAATCTTTCCCGTGGAAACACCCATTGCCCAGATCCGACAGTACTGCAACAGCCTCGTTCGCTATTCCCGGCGCCGCACGCGGGAGGTCAATATCGGTGGGGTCCCCCTTGGCGGAGACAACCCGATTCGAATTCAGTCCATGACCACCGTGGATACCATGGATACACGGGGTACGGTGGAGCAGACCATCCGCATGATTGAAGCGGGCTGCGAGTATGTACGGATCACAGCCCCGAGCCTGAAGGAAGCACAGAACCTGGCAGAGATCAAGAAGGAACTTCGCGCACGCGGATACCAGGTGCCGCTGGTGGCAGATATTCACTTTACGCCCAATGCAGCTGAATTGGCCGCACGAATCGTGGAAAAGGTGCGCATCAATCCCGGAAATTACGCCGATAAGAAACGCTTTGAGGAGATTGATTATTCCGATGCCAGTTACGAAGCCGAATTGGAACGAATCCGCAACAAGTTTACCCCGCTGGTAAAGATCTGTAAGGAATACGGTACGGCGATGCGCATTGGTACCAACCACGGCTCGCTCTCGGACCGTATCATGAGCCGTTATGGCGATACGCCGATGGGGATGGTGGAATCGGCGCTGGAGTTCCTGCGCATCTGCGAAGACCTGCAGTTCTATAACATCGTACTGTCAATGAAGGCGAGCAACCCGCAGGTGATGATCCAGGCTTACCGCTTGCTCGTTCAGAAACTGGATGAAGAAGGCTTTCAGCCCTATCCCTTGCACCTGGGCGTCACGGAGGCGGGCGACGGCGAAGATGGGCGCATCAAGTCTTCCGTAGGTATCGGAACGCTCCTGGAAGATGGATTGGGTGACACCGTTCGGGTTTCATTGACGGAAGAGCCCGAAGCGGAGGTGCCCGTATGCCGTGAGTTGGTGGCCAGGTACAAAGACCGCCTGCCGCACGACCCGATTCCGGAAATTTCGACCAACCCCATTAACCCGGTCGCCTATACCCGCAGGGTAACTCGCGAAGTGGCCAATTTTGGTGGACACCAGGTTCCGCGTGTCATCGCCGACTATTCTGCCAAAGGGAAAATTACGCCAGCATCGCTCTACGCAATAGGCTACCACTATTCGGTGCCGCTCGACAAATGGAACATCACCGACATGGCCTGTGATTACCTGTTTGTCGGTGACCGCACGGTTGATTTCGAAATCCCGGGTACACTGGGCGTTATCGCCAACCACCAAACCTGGCTGGCCCACCGCAATCGCGAGCGCCACTTTCCGTTTATACGGGCTGCCGAGTATGTACAGGGGGTGCAAAAGTCCGATACATTAAATGTGATTTATGCCTGCCTGAAGGATATTGACGATCCGCTGTTGCGATTGCTTGAAGCCGACCCTACGGCCGTGCTCCTCATCGATACGTACAACCGTCACGGGTATGCCGAGCAACGACGGTTGTTCATGGAGTTGATCAATAAAGGTTGTTCATCCCCCGTGATCATCGGGCGCGCGTATGGAAACCTCACACCGGAACAGATGCAGTTGTACGCGGCAACAGACATGGGCGGATTGTTGATTGATGGCCTGGGTGATGGTGTGTTTATCGCGGCAGAGAATTGTGGCCCTGACAAGTTGGTCAACGATACGGCTTTCAACATCCTCCAGGCTACGCGCACCCGCATCTCCAAGACGGAGTACATTTCGTGCCCTTCCTGCGGAAGAACGTTGTTCGACCTGCAGGAGACAACCGCCAAGATCCGTGAGCGCACCAATCACCTAAAGGGTGTAAAGATTGCCATCATGGGGTGTATTGTTAACGGACCTGGCGAAATGGCCGACGCAGACTACGGTTACGTGGGTTCTGGCCCGGGCCGCATTACCTTGTACCGCGGTAAGGAAGTAGTAAAACGCAATGTGCCGACCCCCCAGGCCGTCGATGAGCTGATCAGCCTTATTCGCGAGGATGGCGCCTGGGTAGAGGTACCGAAATAACACGTTATGGAAGCACCCATCGATCAGAAACCCAAGCGCGCAGGCTGGCGTGAGTTCCTCTCCCTGGGAGAGGTAGGCGCCTATTTCTTTCGGAAGAAAGACCCTTCCCGCCCGTCTAACCTGAACATCCGGATGATGCACGGGATCAACAAGCTATCCATTGCCGTGTTCCTGCTGGCGGTGATCTATTTGTTGGCCAAGCGCTTCCTGTTTTGAACGTTGAAGGATTTCGAAACTACTGCCTTTCGAAAAAGGGGGTAACGGAGGAGTTCCCGTTCAATGAATCCACGCTGGTGTTTAAGGTCATGGGCAAGATGTTTGCCCTCGCCGACATCGATGACTTTACAGGTATCAACCTGAAGGTGGACCCGGAGCGTGGGGCCGAGTTGCGGGAGCGCCATTCCTTCGTTCGGCCAGCTTTCCACATGAACAAGATGCACTGGATGACGGTCGTTATGGACGGAGAGGCGCCCGACCGCCTGGTGATGCAATGGATCGACGACTCCTATGACCTGGTAGTCAAAAAACTCACTAAAAGTCAAAAATTAGCCCTAGAGGGATTATAGCCTAATAATCAGGTATTTATAATGGTTACCTATCCCGTGAAAACCGCATTACTTGGGGTTAATTTGTTATTTTTGTTGATTGCACCTTAAACCATCCATGTCCCGGATCTACCTGTTTGCTGCCAGCCTCCTGGTGCTTGCTGCCTGCAATACACAGCGGATGGTTTGCCCTGCCTACCAGAGTTCGTTCATTTACGACAAGGAGGCAGTGCGGCAGAAATTCAGCTATTTCAAGCCGGATTCCACACCGAAAATCTATACGGCCAGCAAGAACAAGTACCTGGTAGCCGTACCCGAGTCGTACCGGAAGAAATACCGGAAGATGCAAACGGTGGAGATGAACCCGGTAT
>JAYRXB010000133.1:0-5579 GCA_041917735.1 Cyclobacteriaceae bacterium | reverse complement strand
GTGGCAATTCTGGCAATTCATGCCATTGCTCAGTGGCCTGATTGTGCCGGATGGACCCAGGTACACCGACGTATGCGCTACCAGCTCACGACCATACCGGATCAGGTCGCCCTCGGCTGTCTCTGGCAAGGTTGTGGAGTCAGGTGGAGTCCACCCTGAATTCGACGGAGGCGCAATTTCATGATCCTGGTTCATTGCGGTTTGTGGCGGAAGAACTATCACCATCAACAGGCCTGCCATGAGTGCCAGGCAAATCGACACCGACCAGACGGTCAGTCGAATGGCTCGTATGAGAACATCTTCTCCTTCCTGCATCGCTTCACTACTTTCTTACATCCGTCATGGTCTTCAGGAAATCCGCTTTGATGAGCTGGCCGCGATGGTGATGCTGATCGCGAACAATCCAATTTCCGCCTACCATCGTGCCAAGAATGCGGCTGGAATCTGATGTATAAACCAGCACAGCACTCAGGTTTCGTGCGTGCGCTGTTTCCACGAGGTGTGAACTGGCTTTAAGTACAACCGCATCGAGTGGCAAGCCGGGCGCAAAATGTTCCTGGACTTCCTTGCCCATCGCCACTCGTCCCGAAGTTATTGCCTCATTGATCAGGTAGTGTGCGGCATCACCCTGGAATGTATTGCGCCGATGGGTCACCAGTCGCTGCCGGTAATCAATCATCCGAAGCTCTTCCATAGGATTAATTCCGATATGGCTGTCGGTGCCGATGGTCCATCGTCCACCAAGCTGTGTGTATTCCTTCATCCGAAAAATGCCGTCACCGAGGTTTCCTTCCGTGGACGGGCAAAGCACCACCTGTGCTCCGGTCTTTGCCAGTCTCTTGACTTCTTCATCATCCAGGTGCGTGCTGTGAACGAGGTTGAACCGGTGATCGACCGGAAGATGGTTGAGGACCCACTGCATGGGCCGTTCGTTCGTATAGGCCAGGCAGTCGGCAACTTCTTTTTTCTGTTCCGCAACATGAAGGTGAAACGGCAGATCCTTAGGTCCCTGTTCAAACGTGGCGATGATATCGACCGGCTCAACCGCGCGTAACGAATGCACGCTGTACCCAAGGCTGGCGGCCGCATAACTCCTTACTGCTGTGCGGGAGGCTTCCAGCAGTTTGAGATAGGAATCCGTGCTGCTTGAAATAAACCGACGCTGACGGTCTTCGGGCGCCTTGCCAAATCCTCCCTTTTGATAGAATACCGGGATCAAGGTGATTCGTATCCCGGCGGTCTGTGCAGCTGTCACCATACGCTCACCCATTTCAGCGAGATTGGCATACGGCTTTCCCGATTTATCATGGTGGAGGTAATGAAATTCCGCCACATGCGTATAGCCTTGCCTTACCATTTCCGCATATAGCATAGCCGCGATGGCCTGTGCCTGATCCGGGTTCACCGACAAAGCCGTTCCATACATGGCTTCCCGCCAAGACCAAAAATCATCTTCAGTGCCCGCAGGGTGGCTTTCAGCTGTCCCTGCCATGGCATACTGAAAAGCATGCGAATGTGCATTTTGGAATCCGGGCAATGCATACCCGTCAACAACTTCCAACGCAACTCCCTCGACCGGCGCTTCCGTAGAAAGGTGCCGTATTATCCCTTCCTTGTCGATGCCAACATAAGCAGGCATCAACCAGTCTTCGCGTTGAAGTGCCCCTTTGAATTTGTACCAGCGCAAAAGATTCTGTTTGGTCATAACTGGTCAATCAATTTCAAGAATACGTCGCGCAGCACCTTTCGCATTTTCCCGGCTCTTTCCGGATGGTACGCCCGCTCCGCATCATCCATGTAATTCACTTTTGTCATTTCCAGCTGAAGCGCGTGCTGTCGCTTCGCCGGCAATCCAAAGTGGCGGGTAATAAAACCACCCTTGAAGGGCGTGTTGTGAAAGGTGCGATAGCCTGAATGATCCAGTACACCCAAAGCAGCCTCAATCACACCCGGAGATGCAGACGTTCCGTCAGCGTCGCCGAGTATCAGGTCGGGAAACGGATCCTTGTGAATGGTGGGAACATGCCGGCGAATGGAATGACAATCCCAAAGCAGCACCCGGCCATGTCGTTCGCGCAATTCATCCAGATGAGCCTGCACCCGCTGATGGTATGGAACAAAATAGGCTTTGAGGCGGCGACGAATTTCGTCAGGTTGAACCTGTGCTCTTTGATCGCGGTATAGGGGTTCTCCCAAAAAAGTGGTTGTTGGACACAACCCTGTTAGGAGGCGACCATCGGCATAAAGCGGCTTCTCTTCCGGGTTTCGGTTGAGGTCGATGACGTACCGGGACACGGTGGCCGAGATGATCGTTACACCCATCGCCGGGGCAAAATCATAAAGTTGATCCACGAACCAATCTGTGTCGTCCGGAATGTTCATGTGTCCGGCGACAAAATCGTCTCTGACCTCCTCGGGGAACCCGGTGCCACAATGAGGTACGCTCAGCAGGATCGGAACCTCTGGTCCTTCAGCGGGACGTATCTTGAAAATCTCCGGCATCAACGCTTTTTACAGCATTTTTCAAGTTCCTGGATTCGTGCTTCAGCCTTTTTGCTTACTTCCTCGGCAATTCCCCGCTGTCGAAGGGCTTCGGCCTGGGCACTGCTTCCTTGCTCTTCGGCCTGCTTGGCACGTAAGATGGCCCGATAGGCTTCCTCGCGCTGTTTTACAGCTTCGGTCTGTTGCACAAAAGCGTATGTCAGTGAAAGGATGATTACCACCAACATCACGACGAATCCCACCGCAGCGCGTCTGCGTGAACGGCGGGTGTCATCCTGGATTCTCTTCAACTCCTCCTGGAGTTTCTGAAGTTCAGCGTCTTGAGCCATCGGTGTACGGTTAGGTTTCCTATTTTTTAGAGGTTTTACAAATCTCAAGTTCAATCGCCAACGCTTCAAGCTTCAACATGGCTTGCTTTGCCTCCGCCACTTCCTGCTCTACACTTGAGCGAAGGATCAAGGCTTCCTGCATTTCTCGCTGAGCACGGTTCAGTTCTAGCGCGCTCCTTTCTTGTTGCACATATCCATAGACAAACCCCAATAACGCCGCTATCGAAGCAGCGCTGAAACCGATGACGCACCGTCGGGCCGCATTCAGGCGGCGCTTCTCCAGGTCATCGAATTGTTGTCTGAGTGTTTGCAAGTCACCTTCCATATCCTGCGGATTAGTGCTTCTTCCTTTTCTTCTCCTTCTTCTTCGGCTGAGCTACCGTGGTGGAGTCTGGTGTCGTCGGTTCCTTCCGGACGTCCGGATTAGGGATAGCGACGGGCAACCGCTCGGGCGATTGTGGCTGGAGTCGGCTTTTCAGCCTCATTATCCGGCGGTACGCTTCATCAATTCGTTCGCGACGAATCTGGCCCTTTTCAACCAGGGCGTTGATGATCCCATGTACTTTATCTACTGTTCGCTCTTCACTTCCAGAGATGTTGTTCGAAAAGCACAAGATATCGACACCGGCATTGATGGTTAGTCGGATGGCTTCCTCCAGCCCATACTGCTTCGTAACGGCTTGCATCTGCATGTCATCGGAGAATACAACGCCATCGTAACGGTAGTGTTTCCGCAACAGGCTGTCGATGATGCGTGTGGATAATGTTCCCGGAAGTGCCTTGGGGTCAAGATTTCGGTTGACAATATGTGCGCTCATGATCGCATCAACCTGGCCTGAAGCTATCAGGCGCTCGTAGGGTATCAGTTCGGCGGGGGTCCATGTTTGTGTCACATCGGCCACACCAAAGTGGGTGTCGGCCTGTGAACTCCCATGACCCGGAAAGTGCTTAAGTACGGTAATGACTCCAAACTTTCGGTGCGGCTTAATGTACTCGCCGGCAAGCAAGGCCACGGAGTCCGGATTGGGACCAAACGATCTTCCTACGGTATAAATTACTGTATTCTCTTTGTTCACTCCCAGATCGACCACCGGTGCAAAATTGACATTGATGCCTAGTCCGGCGAGCGTAGCCGCCGTAGCTTCCGCATAGAACCGAACGGAATCCAATGTCTTCGCGCGTCCCATTTCCTGAGCTGTGATGGACCGGCTAAACCCATACTTATCCTTGAGCCGGTTCACCTTTCCTCCCTCCTGGTCGATCGAAACCAGGAGCGGGATGGGGGCGGCTTGCTGGTAGGTCCAGAGTATCTTTTTCAGTGGTGCAAACGAGGAGCTTCGGAGTGTGCTTGGACCCGACCGTGCGTAGCCGGGAATATTCTTCTCAAACATAATGATCGATCCCACTTTACCTGCCCGGATTTCTCGCAAAACCAGTGTGTCTACCCGGTCGCCGGGGAATCCGATGAGTATCATCTGCCCAATCTTTATGGACAGCGAGTCGGTTGCCTGCGCCCGTACCAGGCCCGGGGCAACCATTAGGCTTACCAGAATTACCAGGCGTAGGCCGTCAATACGTTTCATAGATGAATTTAAGTATTTCTTCCATTCGGCTGCGGACCGCACTTGTGCTTGCCGTGAAGTTGTTGTTCATCCAGCTGAACAACAAGGTGCGTCCCCTGCGTGTCACGAGAAATCCGCTTAACATGTGGTTGTTGCGCAGGGTACCTGTTTTCGCAAACACATACGGCTTCTCGTTGCGGTAGCTATTTCGAAGGGTGCCATTTACTCCGCCTACAGCAAGCAGGTTTTGCAGGCGCTCACGGCTAGCCCGTTCCAACGCCTTCTCCCACACCCGTATGATGGAACGTGGCGTCAGGAGGTTCATCCGGGAAAGGCCGGAGCCATCCACCCACACCGGTTTATCCGGCAAGTCGGACAGGAAGCGTTTGTTGGCCTCGCGAATCGCTATGTCGGCCTTCAGTGTATCGGAAAGCACACCTGCGCACATTACCAGCAATTGCTCTGCAATAAAGTTGTCACTTTCCTGCATCATCACTTTGTATGCACTGTCGGCGGGGATACTGTACCATGTCCGGGTATCGGGTGGCGGCGGCACACGCAACAACGAAACCTCTTTCTTCAACGTGTCGCTCAATAGACGGACCAAGAGCGGATCGGAGTAGTGAAACGGAATTTCCCAATGAAAAGAAGAATCCCGTGTGCCTGGAACGTAGACGAAATTGTTGGATTCCATTCGACGAACCAACTCGTTGCGCTCACGGGATTGACTGGCGCGCTCCACTTCCGGGGCAAAGATTCTCGGCGAAGGTTCGAACCGAGTGCCTACCTTCCTCATGTGGAAGCGGTTGCCATAGATCGGAAACGCGGTTCGTTCGACTTGATAAGCATAACGGTAATCGCTCCACGCCCAACCTGGAGCAAAAGGCTCATCATCAAAATTTACCGGGGAGTAGAACAGTTTTTGTGGCCGGGACAGGAATTGGTACGTCCGTTCATCGGGCATCACGTCGTCGTAGAGAAAGCTGGGATCGCCGGTTCCCCACACGATCAGCGAATCACCGCGCTGCACATACCGGAGGGCAGGAAGGGAATCGCCCAACACACACAGGGCGGTGTAAAGCGTAAGGATTTTGGTGTTGGAGGCCGGAATGAAGTACCGGTCAGCCTGGTGCGCGTAGAGGCTCTGCTTCTTGTCCGGGTCATACAGCATGAACCCGACATGGTC
>JAYRXB010000132.1:0-4715 GCA_041917735.1 Cyclobacteriaceae bacterium | reverse complement strand
CGGCAGGAGGCAATCTCCTTTTCAAACTGCTGAATGTTGGTGATGCTGGCGTGCTGGCTGCCGAGTACGGGCGAGTTGTAGTCGATCATCACCGTAACCCGGTAGTCGTCGAGTGGCAGCGCGGCGATTTCTACGTGACGTGCGCTCTCGCGGTAGAAGATACTGTCCTGTACATCGAAAAAGTCGCGCAGCGCGTTTTGCTCTTCGGTGCCCGCTTCCTTCAATGCCTGCACAAACTGGATCGAGCTGCCATCCATGATGGGCGCTTCCGGTCCGTCGATCTGAATGAGTACGTTGTCGATTTCCAGGCCAACCAGTGCGGCGAGTGTATGTTCAATCGTGCTGACGCGGGCGCCGCTTTGCTCGATGGTTGTACCCCGAGATACGTCCACCACACGGTCGCAATCGGCGTCAATGATCGGAGAGCCGGGTAAGTCTACCCGCTGGAATTTGATGCCATGGTTGGGCTTGGCCGGCTGGAACGTTACCGTGGTTTGCACGCCGGTATGGAGGCCCACCCCGGAGATGGTCACCGACTTCTTGATTGTCCTTTGCTTGTGGTTAAGCATGCGTCAAAATAGGGACGCAAATTTAAGGGGATCAGGGCAGTATGCCAAAAATAGGGAGAGGGGGTCAATTCTGACCGTTTTCAACCGTATTCGGGTTTTTTTCGTCGACTTTCTTCTCCAAATCACGTAGCCGGTGGGCGATTTCGGGCAGTTTCTTGTACACGGCGTACGACCGGAAATACTCCTTGATGTCAATCGCCGGGTAGCCGAGCATGCGCTGGCCTTCTTCGGTAATCGATTTGGAAACGCCGCTTTGGGCGCCGAGGCTGGTCTGGTTGGCCACGACGAGGTGACCGGCAATGCCCACCTGCCCGGCAATCATGCAACTTTCACCAATCTTGGTAGAGCCGGAAATGCCAGCCTGTGCGGCGATGACGGTGTTCTTGCCAACCTCCACATTGTGTGCGATCTGGATGAGGTTGTCCATCTTCACACCTTGTCGAACAATAGTCGAGTCGCCCTGCAGGGTAGCGCAGTCGATGACGGTATTGGCACCGATGGTCACATCGTCCTCGATAACAACATTTCCCATCTGGGGAATGGTCTTGTAAGACCCGTCCTCTTGGGGCGCAAAACCGAACCCATCGGAGCCGATGACGGTTCCCGCATGGATCACCACGTTGTTGCCGATGCGGGTGCGCGCGTAAATCTTCACGTTGGGGTGGAGAATCACGTTGTTGCCGATCACTACGTTGTCTCCGATAAACACCTGGGGATAGACCTTGACATTGTCACCAAGTCGCGTGTTGTTACCAATATAGGAGAACGCTCCCCGGTAGGCGTTGGAGCCCTGGGTAGCCGACTCGCTCATGAAGCTGGGTTGTTCCACGCCGGACTTTTGGAAACTCATCAGCTTGTGATACTGCTCCATCAGAACCGTGAAACTGGAATACGGATCCTCAACCAGGATCAGCGCGGAACGGATTTCCTTCTTGGGTTGGAAATCCTTGGCCACGATGATCGCGCTGGCGTTCGTCGTGTAGATGTATTGCTCGTATTTTGGGTTGGCGAGGAAAGCGATTTGGCCCGGACGCGCCTCCTGGATCTTCGCCAGCGTATTGATCTTCTGATTCCCGTCGCCCCGCACTTCACCCTTCAGAATCTGTGCGATTTGGTTGAGGGTGAATTCCATGACGGGGAGATTAGGACATTACAAAGATAGGTTTTTGGGCCAGCATAGGTAGTTTTTTTTGACGATTTTACTCATCGCCCGGATGTTGGGAAGGTCGCTGGCCTGCGACACGTCGAGCAACTCGCCGGATTTCATCAATACCTGGATCGAATGGCGTTCGACCAGGTAGGCTTCGTTCGACACGGTTCCGTGGGAGAACAGGTACGTGGCGTCACTGCGCGTCACCTTCCACTGCTTGTGCAACGCGGTACGTACGCGTTCTACTTCGCTCTTCTGAATGGGCTCAATGGAAAGCCGGATACGGAACAGGTTGCGATGGAGCATCATGGTGCACAGCCTGGACAGAATCGGATCCCGGTTACTTTGCCAGAGTTTGATCGCTCCCCATACATCGTAGTCATCGAGTTTGCCAAAAGCCTCCAGCAGTTCCCGTTTTTCAGCAATGTCCTCGAGTGTCCATTGGCGGTGGAGAAAAAGCGACAAGGCATCACTGCAGGGTACCGTTTCGCCCGACCGTGCAAGGTATTGGGCGCGCCGGATACAATTGACAAGCAAGCGTTCGGCGCCGACCGCGGTCTTGTGCAGGTAAACCTGCCAGTACATGAGACGACGTGCGTTGATGAAACTCTCGATGTTGTAGATTCCTTTTTCCTCAATCACGATTTGCCCCTTCACCACGTTGAGCATGGCGATGATACGGTCGGTGCCAATGGCGCCTTCAACAACCCCGGTGAAGAAGCTGTCCCGGTTGAGGTAATCGAGTCGGTCGATGTCCAGCTGTGAGCTGACCAACTGGTGCAGCCATTTCTTGGGATACGTGTTTTGAAAAATCTTGATGGACCGGTCCAGTTGGCCCCGGAACTGCCGGTTGAGTTCCTTCATGAGCAGGAAGGACAGGCTTTCGTGACGGATGCTGGGGAGGAGGGTCTCTTCGAGGGCGTGTGAAAATGGCCCGTGCCCGATGTCATGAAGGAGAATAGCGACCTGTGCGGCCTCGCGCTCTTCCTCCGTGATCTCTACGCCTTTTCCGGCCAGGATGTCGAGTGCCTGCTGCATGAGGTGCAGAGCCCCCAGCGCATGGTGAAACCGGGTGTGAATGGCTCCCGGGTAAACCAGCTCGGCCAGGCCCAGCTGCCGAATGTGCCGCATGCGCTGCAGGAACGGGTGCTCGATAAGGTTGAATACCAGTTCACTTTTTACCGGAATGAATCCGTATACCGGGTCGTTGATGATCTTATTTTTGTTCACGGTCCCCCTGGCATGATGGAATGCCGATTCCTTGTTTATCGTTAACTTGTCAGAAAAAGGTTCATGCAAAGATATTCGATTTTGTGGGCGGATGACGAGATTGATTTGCTTAAACCCCACATTCTGTTTCTTCAGCAGCGCGGCTACGATATCACACCGGTGAATAACGGCGCGGAGGCCGTCGAGCTGAGCGAATCGAAGAGCTTTGATGTGGTCTTTCTCGATGAACACATGCCTGGCATGTCCGGCCTGGAAGCACTGGCGCACATCAAGACTTCCAAGCCAAATGTTCCGGTGGTCATGATAACCAAGAATGAGGAAGAGCACATCATGGAAGAGGCCATTGGATCACGGATCGATGATTACCTGATCAAGCCGCTGAACCCGAGCCAGATTCTGCTCTCCGTCAAAAAAATTCTCGACAAAAAGGCGTTGGTCAGCGAGAAGACGACCTCCAGTTACCAGCAAGAATTTCAGCGCATCAGCATGGCCTTCCAGGATAACCTGAGCCACGATGAGTGGGCCGACCTTTACAAAAAACTGGTGTACTGGGAATTGGAAATCGGACAGGCCGACGCCAGCATGGTGGAGGTACTCGAGTCCCAGAAAGTGGAAGCGAACCTGAATTTTTGTCGCTTCATCAAGAAGAATTACGATGGCTGGCTCAACGACCCGAACAGCAAGAAGCCTTTGCTTTCGCATCAGTTGATGAAGCGTAAGGTTTTTCCCGAGGTAAACACCTCCCGACCCACTTTCCTGCTGGTTATCGACAACCTGCGCTACGACCAATGGAAGGCCATCGAGCCGGAACTTTTGGAATACTTCACCATCGACAAGGAAGAGACCTACTACAGCATTCTGCCCACCACGACGGCCTACGCGCGCAACGCCCTGTTTTCCGGGATGCTTCCTTCCGAAATGGCCAAGTCTCATCCTGACCTCTGGGTAGGGGAAGACACCGACGACGGCAAGAACAACAAGGAGGATGAGTTTCTCTCCCGGCAGATCAAGCGCAACAACCTGGGCATTCGATTCAGCTACCATAAAATCAAGCGCCTGGAAGAAGGCCGGGAACTGGCGGATACGGTCAGTAACCTGTTTGGAAATGACCTGAATGTTATCGTCTACAATTTTGTGGACATGTTGTCCCACGCCCGAACCGACATGGCGATGGTCCGCGAACTCGCGCCCGACGAGGCCGCGTACCGGTCAATAACCAAATCCTGGTTCATTCATTCTCCGCTCATTGAGATCCTTCGCAAAATCTCAGAGCGAAAAGCAAGGGTGATCATTACCACCGACCACGGAACCATCCGCGTGAAGAAACCATTCAAGATCATCGGGGATCGGAGTGTAAATACAAACCTCCGGTACAAGCAGGGAAAGAACCTTGGCTACGAAGGCGACAAGATCCTCGTGGCGGCCCGACCGGAGCGGTTCTTCCTTCCCAAGGGCAACGTCTCTACCAGCTACGTGTTTGCCATCGAAGACCAATTCTTTGCGTACCCCAACAATTACAACCATTACGTGAGTATGTATAAAGATACATTCCAGCACGGGGGTGTGAGTATGGAGGAAATGATCATTCCACTTATTTTCTTATCTTCGAAAAATGCCTGACGATTGGAGGTTGACCTCGCAGGGTCCGGACATTTCCCTGGCGGAATTGGAGCGTGCGGCCGGGGACTTAGTGGCACATTCAGCGAACAGAAAAATCTGGCTTTTCTACGGGGAGATGGGTGCAGGAAAAACAACACTGATCAAGG
>JAYRXB010000131.1:0-8732 GCA_041917735.1 Cyclobacteriaceae bacterium | reverse complement strand
TACAACTTCCAGTCACTGGACATCGACTTCCGGAAATTCATCCAGCTGAAGCCACGCAACATCCTGGCTGTGCAATACTATAGCCTGATGACCTTCGGCGACGTCCCCTACCGCAACCTCGCCCAGCTCGGTGGCAGCATGATGATGCGCGGGTACTACCAGGGCCGCTACCGCGACAAGATGATCATGGCTGCCCAGGCGGAATACCGCTTCCCGGTGATCTGGCGCTTTGGCGCCGTGGCGTTTGCCAGCGCCGGCCAGGTGGGCGACCACCTCTCCCAATTCAACTTCAGCCGCATGCACTATGCGGCCGGGGCCGGTGTACGTTTTTCCGTACTCCCCAGCGAGAACTTCAACCTGCGGGTGGATGCCGCCTATGGCGACAAATGGAATGTCTACGTGCTGCTGACGGAGTCCTTCTGACCGGCAGCCGGGAATCAGATGACGATGGGTTCTTTATCGCCGAGGTGGCGCGGACCCGTCTTCAACACATACAAATCCAGGATAGCCTTCGCCCGCGCAAAATACTCGCGGACATACACGCTCACGGCCGGCTCATCGGTGGGCTCGCTGGCCACCAGGGCCACGGCTTCGATCTTGTAGTAGCGGCTGATGAACAGGGCACGGTAGGAATGAAAGGGTTGCGTGATGATCGTGATGTGGTCCTGCCCGAAGATCTCCTTGCTGCGGACAACCGAGTCCAGGGTGCGCAGACCGGCATAGTCGAGGGTGATGGCCGCATCGGGGACGCCCAACTTTATCAATGCCCGCTTCATCTCCATGGGCTCGTTGTAAAACCGGGAGCGGTTATCGCCACTGACAATGATGTGCCCGATCTTTCCCATCCGGTAGAGCTTTGCCGCCGCCGCCATGCGGTTGTGAAAAAAAGGATTGGGCGAACCGTCGGTACGACGGCTGCTGGTGCCCAGCACCAGTCCCACCGGGTTCTCGGGAATAGCCGCGTAGTCGGCATACACATCCGCCGATGTGCTGCGCACGACCCACCAGTTGGCAATAGCGAGGCCGATCACCACGCCGACAACACCAAGCCCTCCCAACCGCCACATTCGGCGCCACCAGATCATCATCGAATTGTTCGAATTAAAGCCGAAACAAAATTAGGCATTCGAGCGCAGAAATTCGCGCTCGATCACATCCGCATTTCGCACGCTCTTGCGGTACCACTGCAGTCGAAGTTCCTCCTTATCCGCATCGGTGAGCTGCCACGGGTTGTCCGACGCACGCAGTCGCGACAACGTGGTGTGCAGGCAGATGGCGGCGCTGACCGAGATGTTCATACTTTCCGTAAAGCCCGCCATGGGGATCGTGACCGCAAGGTCGGCGTGCTTCAGCGCAAACGGAGATGAACCATGACGCTCGTTGCCCATGACAAGGGCCAACGGACGATCCAGCGGAACTTCCTGGATGGGAACGCCGCCCGCAGGATCTGTCACCGCCACCCGGTAGCCGCGGGCCCGTAGCGCATCAAAACAAACCGCCGTGTTGTTCTCCCCTTTTTGCTTGTACCGAATGATGTTCAACCATTTGTTGGAACCCTTCAATACCAATATGTTGGTCGACCATGCACTGTTGGTCTCAATCACGTGAACGTCCTGGATGCCCATGCACTCGCACGTACGGATCACCGCGCTGGTATTTTGAGATTGGTAAATATCCTCCAGCACCATGGTCACATACCGCGTCCTGGATGACAGTACGCGCTCCATAAACTCACGCTTATGCTCAGAAACAAACTGGCTCAAGTGTTCCTTTAATAGCTGTTGCTGTTGAAGTTCAGTCATGGAACAATCGCAAACTCTGTATGTTATGAAATTGACGCTGATACGATGGCGCGCAGTCATCTGGATTGTGCAAAAAACTGCCCGGCAACCGCGCAAAATAGTTATCTTTGCATCGATTATTTCATACTTCTTCCTGGTCTAAACCCCTTGTCACTCAACACCAGGAGCAACCGGTCAGCAGGTTTGATTATTTTTGCGCCGGATTTTTTCGCTATGGCACGAATTTATTGGTTATCAATCGTTTGCATGCTGGTTTTGGGGAGCGTTGTCGCGCAGCCCATACCCCTTGCTGACGAAGAAAATGAACGGCGGGAAGAACGCGCTGCAAATTTTTCGCAGCCGGTCGACTTCCGCCTGTGGGAATTGGTGGAAGACACTACCGACCAATGGAAAGACTGGGATATGGTCGACAACTTCTCCTTCGGTATCAACCGCGGAACGTTGTCGATGATTGCCGACCTCGAATCGCTTCACCCCTACTTCCGCGATAAAGTCCTCGAACTGATACGTGTCGCCAAATCCAAGGGCATCGAACTGGCCCTGGTGGAAACCTACCGCACGCACGCGAAGCAAACCGAATACAAGACCATGGGACGCCGCTACACGCGCGTGAAGGCGGGCCAATCGAAACACCAGTACGGCCTGGCCGTGGACGTCGTGCCCGTCATCAACGGTGTACCGCAATGGAAGAACTACAAACTGTGGCGCAAGCTCGGCCCGATCGGCGAGCGACTCGGATTACGCTGGGGCGGCCGCTGGCGCAAGCTCTACGATCCGGCACACTTCGAATGGACCGGCGGGCTGCTGGCCGCCGACCTCGCACGGGGCAAGTTTCCATCCGTGCCACGCCCGGCCGAGTACCCGTGCCTGGACGAAGACCTGAAAGAACTGCGTCGCCACTGGAAAGCCTGGGAATCTGAACAAGCCACTGTGGCACGCCGACTCGCCCAAGACAAGTTGCTCTCCACGTCTGCCGCCACCAAGGGGGTTGCCCTGCGCGGTGGTGAAGAATAGACGGGATGAACCGCCAGTTTCCGCCGCACTTTCTCTTTGGAACAAGTACGGCCGCCGCACAGATTGAAACCGCGGACGGTCACGACTGGCAAGGCGTTGTCGCCCGCGATGGGCACCGCTTCGATCGCACCACCGACCACGAACTACGACACGCCGAAGACGCCCGCATCATCGCTGAACTGGCACCCGCGTACCGTATGGGACTCTCCTGGAGCCGGCTACAGCGCGGCCCCGGTCAGCCGCTGGACCCCACGGTCACCGCGGAATACCGCCACCTGCTCGAAGACCTGCGCCGGCGGAACGTCAGCATCATGATGGTCTTGCACCACTTCGCAAACCCGCAGTGGTTCAATGCACTGGGTGGATGGGAGAAAAAAGAAAACATCAACTACTTCGTTGACTTCGGAAAGAAAGTGGTCAACACCTTCGGCGACTATGTCAGCCACTGGAACACCTTCAACGAGCCCAACGTCTACCTGAGCTACGGCTGGATAACGGGATTCTTCCCGCCTTTCCGCCGCAACCCGGTGCTGGCCTTCCGGGTACTCAAGCACCTCGGCCATGCCCACGAGGTGATGTACCACCACATCAAGAACGCCCGGCCCGACCAGCCCGTGGGGATCTCGCACAACGCCGTGGTATTCGACTACGAGAATTTGCTGGGACGCATCCCGGCGTCGATCAGCGACTGGTGGTTTATGGAGCATGTGCCCTCCTACTTTGCCCTGTCGGATTTCTTTGGCATGAGCTACTACGCACGTGTCACGCACGACCCCTTGCCCGTCACCTTCGTCGATACCCCGGAGAAAATCGAGCGCTACGGTCTGCCCCACGACGACATGTGGGAATACCACCCGCAGGGCCTGCGCACCTGTCTCGACCGGTATTGGAAAAAATACCGCAAGCCCATCATCATCACCGAAAATGGTGTCTGCGATGCCTCGGATTCACTCCGGCAAAAAGCCATTGTCGACTATGCTACCCTTGTACACCAGGCCATCGAAGACGGCATCGACGTACGGGGCTACTATTGGTGGAGCACGTGGGATAATTTTGAGTGGCACCTCGGCCCCACCCGCCGGTTTGGCCTCTATGCCTGCGACCTGGCCACCAAAGACCGCCAACCGCGTCCCAGCGCGCGGATTTATTCCTCCCTGGCACACTCCCGCGTGATACCTGCCGGTAACGCGTAGTTTCTATCTTTGTCCATCGTCAACCGGCCATGAAGAAAAAAATGTGGATCGTCTATGCCGTGCTCGCCGCCCTGCTCTATGCCGTAGGCAGCACACTCATTGCAGCGGGAGTATTCAAGTCCATTGAACCGGTTGCCGCCGGCCCGGTGCACGTCTACCGGGGCATCTACGGTCCCGAAGACATGGACCTGGATGATCGCACAGGGCGACTCTACATTTCTTCGGCAAACCGCTGGCAAACCCTGCGCGGCCTGCCTGCCGACGACGACGGCATCTGGGTACTGGACGTCGACTCCACCACAGTACCCCGAAAATTAGCCGATACCTACCCGGGTGAGTTTCACCCGCACGGCATCTCCCTGTACACCGCTGGGGCAGAACCGTTGCTCTTCGTCGTCAACCACAATCCCCAGGGAAACTTTGTGGAAGTATTTCGCATTGCCAATGACACACTCATTCACCAGCGGAGCATCGCTGACGCCAACCTCTGTTGCCCGAACGATGTAGTCGCCGTGGCTCCGGACAAATTCTACGTTACCAACGACCATGGCGCGCCCAAGGGATTTGCCCGCACGCTGGAAGACTATGCCCGACTGCCAAACGCCTCGTTGATGTACTACGATGGTCAGGCCTTCACCGTCGCCGCCGATGGCATGCGCTACGCCAATGGTGTCAACACCAATGCCGATGGCACACGTGTTTACGTGGCGGCCACCACCGGCCGAAACCTGCTCACCTTTGAACGCGATTTGGCCTCGGGCAAGCTCAACCTCATCCACAACCTTCCCCTTAAAAGCGGTGTCGACAACATCGACGTCGACACGGATGGAAACCTGTGGATCGCCGCACACCCGAAACTGTTGGCCTTCGTTGCGCACGCCAAGGATTCTACCAAGGCCTCCCCGTCGCAAGTCTTCCGCATAACGCCCACAGACGGTAACGACTATACGGTAACCGAAGTCTTCATGGACGACGGGCAAGGGCTATCCGGGTCCAGCATTGCGCTCCGCCACAACGACCAACTCTTCATCGGCGGCGTCTTTCAGCCGCGCATCCTTCGAATCACACTGGCCTCACCGAAGTAATTGCTTTTTCCCTCCATGATTCCCAGGCTCCTGCGTCGTATGCTCATTTTCCTCGGTGGACTCCTGGTTATTGGCTTCATCGGACTCTACCTCTTCCAGGATTACCTGATCTTCCAGGCCATCCCCCTGGATAAGTCGTACCGCTACGACTTTACCGTTCTCTTCGAAGAACATTCCATCGCTGTACCCAACGGATCCGAACCTGCCGACACGCTGAATGCCCTGTGGTTCAAACCCGACAGCCTGTCGAAAGGCCTTGTCATCTATTTTCACGGCAACCGCGGCAACCTCCAGCGGTGGGGTCGCTATGCCAAGGATCTTACGGCACTTGGCTACGAAGTCGTGATGATCGACTACCGGGGCTACGGCAAGAGCACGGGCAAACCATCAGAAGAAGTTCTCTACCGCGACGCACGCGTTGTATACGACTGGTGCGTGGCCCAGGGCCTTCACGGCCGACTGATCCTCTATGGCCGTTCGCTCGGTTCGGCGGTGGCCTCCCAACTCGCCGGTGAAGTCAACCACGATTTGCTCATCCTCGAAACCCCGTTTGATGAGCTCCGCGGCGTCATGCGCCCGTACCTGGGGCCGCTGGTAGCGCTCATGCCGCTGCGACACACGTTCTCCAACGCCGAGCATATCCGGACAGCCAGGGCAAGGGTCGTCATCTTTCACGGCACACGCGACCGCGTGGTACCGTTGAGTTCGGCCGAGTGCCTCAAGCCGCTGCTGGCCACCCCGGCCGACTTTGTGATCGTCGAGGGCGCCGGTCACCGAAACCTGAGCTCCTTCCCTGCCTACCAGGATGGACTCCGGGCGGTCCTGGCAAACCCCGGTTTCTGACTGTGGGGAATATTTGCTATTTTTTCCCATGACCCTTCAACTACTCCTGGTCATTGTCGGCTCCTACCTTGCACTCTGCCTGGTATTCTACTTTACCCAGCACCTCTATTTCTTTCGGCCTGAGATTCTCTCCCACACGTTCAAATACCAGTACCCGTTCCCGTTCGAAGAACTGAACTTCGACACCGCCGACGGTGGGCGAATCAACGCCATTCACTTCAAGGTGCCCAACTCGCGTGGCGTCATCTACTACCTCAAAGGCAACTCCCGCAGCATCAAAGGGTGGGGCAAATTCGCCAAGGATTTCCTCAGCAACGGCTACGACTTCTTCATGATGGACTACCGGGGCTTCGGCAAGAGCCGCGGCAAACGGACACAGACCAAGTTGTTCGAGGACGCACAACAACTGTACAAATGGTTGGCCACCCAATACCCCGAAGACCGCATCGTACTCTACGGCCGCTCGCTGGGGTCCGGCATCGCTGCACGCATCGCATCGTGGAACCGCCCACGCATGCTCATCCTCGACTCCCCGTACCGCAGCTTCTACCGCAACGCCATGCGGTTTGGATTTATCCTTCCGCTCAAGTGGCTCCTGCGCTACAACCTGCGCACCGACGAATATTTGCATACGGTAACGTGCCCCGTACACATCATCCACGGCAACAAAGATCGGCTCATCTCTTTCCGTCAGAGTGAAGAACTGAAGGCCCTCTACCCCGACAAGGTTATCCTGCACCCGGTCGAAGGCGGGCACCACAACGACCTCCCGGACTTCCCGCAATTCTTCGAGTTGCTCTACGACATTCTCTACGTCGAGCCGGCCAAAACTTCCGCCAAGCCATGAGCCATAAGCCCGGCCACGACTTCACCCGTGTCTTCGATATCCTGGCATACCAGGAGACAACCTTTCCCCAGGCTGCGGCTGTCTCGGCCTACCACCGTGGGACATGGAAGGCCTACAGCACCGCCGACCTTCGAACCATGGCAGACCGTGTATCGGGTGAATTGATCCGGCTGGGAATCGCGCACGGCGACCGCATCGCGATCATCCCGCGCATGGGAAGCCCCGAATGGGTCGCCATCGACCTTGGATGCCTCCAGGTGGGCGCCGTTGTCGTACCCATCCACCCTACCAGCAGCCCATCGGAAATGCAGTTCATCCTGACTGAGGTGGAAGCAAAAGGCTGCTTAACCGCCGATGAAGACCTGTTCAGCAAGGTGAAAGAACTGCCTGTGCCATCCCTTGCCTTTGTTCATCACCTGGCTGGCAATTCGCCCGGCGGCTTCACGGTGTTGGAATCCGGTGATGCATCGCACCCCAACCTGCCGGCGCGGAAGAATGGCGTGCAACCCGAAGACCTCGCTGCCATCCTGTACACGTCGGGCACGACCGGCACACCCAAAGGCGCGATGCTCACGCACTACAACCTGGTGAGCGCCATCAAATCCATGCTGAGTATCCTGCCGCTTGAGCCGGGCCAGCGGGCGCTGAGCTTCCTCCCCTTCAGCCATATCTTCGAACGGGCCACCTGCTACGTATACCGTGCCTGCGGCGTGCCCATCTCCTTCAGCCAGTCGCTTGACAGGCTCAAGGATGACTTCCAGGAGGTGCGCCCCCGGTTCTTCACTTCCGTGCCCCGCACGCTCGAGAAGATGTACGACTACCTCGAAGAGCAACGGATCTCCAGGAACTTCTTCAAACGCAGGCTTATCGGATGGGCCATGCAGGTGGGCGCACACTACAAGGAAGGGCCGGCAGGCATCGGGTATCGGATCCAGTTGATCATGGCAAGGATCCTGGTCCTCAACCATTGGCGCAAAGGACTCGGAGGCAACGTACGCTTCCTGGGTGTCGGTGCTGCCGCGCTCCGTCCTGAGATCGGCCGACTGCTGGCCGCGGCGGGCATCGTGCCGCTCGCCGGCTATGGCATGACCGAAGCCTCACCTTTCATTACCGCCAACCGCCACATGCCCGGGCTCAACAACCTGGCTACCGTCGGCTTACCTGTACCCGGCGTCGACATCCGCATCGATGACCCCTCCGAAACCGGTGAAGGTGAAATCCTGGTGCGCGGTCCGAACATCATGAAGGGCTACTACAAGCGTCCTGATCTCACCGCCGACGTGCTTACCCCCGACGGTTGGCTCCGCACCGGCGACATCGGCAAGATGGTAGACAAACGATTCCTCGCCCTCACCGACCGCAAGAAAGACATCTTCAAAACCACGACGGGCAAGTACGTCGCACCACAAGCCGTACAGAATCACTTGACCTCTTCCCCGTTCATTGCCCAGGCGTTGGTATCCGGCTTCAACCGGCCGTTTGTGATCGCCATCCTCGTACCGCACTTTCACTTGCTGCAAACCTGGTGCGAAGAGCAGGGTATCCACTGGACCGCGCCTACTTACATGGTCCACAACATCAAGGTGATCGCCAAGTACCAGGAGGAAATCGACCGGCTCAACGAACAGCTCCAGAGCCACGAACGCATCCGCAAGTTCATTCTCTCCGACGAGGAATGGACGGTGGAGAACAAGGAACTAACCACGTCCTTCAAGCCCATGCGGGCGAAGTTGCAGGAGAAGTATGGGGGGCAGATTGAGAAGTTATACCAGGGATAAGGACTCGGAAAATACGTAACCTCACGCAAAGCTCGCTAAGGCGCAATCTAAGGCGCGAAGGAAAGTGTGAGGGATAAGGACTCGGAAAATACGTAACCTCACGCAAAGCTCGCTAAGGCGCAATCTAAGGCGCGAAGGAAAGTGTGAGGGATAAGGACTCGGAAAATACG
>JAYRXB010000130.1:0-3046 GCA_041917735.1 Cyclobacteriaceae bacterium | reverse complement strand
GCAGAGGATTACCTCAATATCTGGGTCGTTAACTTTGGCACGAATGACATTGGCTACGCCCAGTTTCCGGTGACCAATACGCTGACCGGGCTGGAGGATGCATCGAACGATCGATTGACCGATGGAATTGTTGTTGACTATCGTGCCTTTGGGTCGATCGATGATGGCGCCTTCCCGTTGATGGCAGGATACAACAAAGGCCGGACCGCCACGCACGAGCTGGGGCACTTTTTTGGACTTCGCCACATCTGGGGAGATGTTGCCAGCTGCGGCGACAATGATTTCGTTCCCGATACCCCGCCCCAATCGGGTTCTACTTCCTTATGCCCTGCCCATCCCCAGGTTTCCTGCGCAAACAACAAGATGTTCATGAACTACATGGACTATACATTCGATGCCTGCATGAACCTCTACACCGCCGGACAAGTAGCACGGATGCTGGTCGTTCTGGGTGAAAGTCCGCGACGGGCCAGTCTTCTTCTCTCTTCAGGAGCCATCGCACCGCCACCTCCGGTAGCCAACGACCTGGGTATAAAGTCGATTTTGTCTCCCGGAACCGTAGCATGCGGAACCAGCATTCCCCGCAAGATTGAAGTTCGGAACTACGGGAGCAATCCCATCACGTCGGCAACCATCGAAGTAGAGGTTACAGGTCCTGGCGGAGGCACCGTCCAATTCCCATTCGCCCTTAGCCTTGATCCCGAAGAACTAACCACGTTGGATTTTCCGGCACTCACGAGTACGCCTGCCTCCAACTACTCGTTCACCTTCCGGGTGATCAACTGCAACGGAGTTACGGACGGCAACAACCAGAACAATACCCGGTTGGTCAATACGGCCACGCTGGCGCCGGCTTCATTGCCGTTCGCAGAGACATTTAGCACCCTCCCATCCAATTGGTATGTCCAAAACCCGGACAACCGGCTGGCGTGGGAAAACACCCTGGCACCCGACGGCTCGCCGACCAACAAAGCCATGAAGATGGAGTTTTATTCCTACGAAGATCCCGGAGTCCTGGACTATCTCCAATCTCCCGCATTTGCGCTGAGTACACCGGTCAATTCACAATTGCGATTTGATGTGGCGTATGCGCAGTACCCGGGACAAAATGATGACGCCCTTTTTGTGTATGCCTTGCCGGGATGCAATCCCAGTCTCCAAAACGCTGTCTTGCTGTACAGCAAGTCCGGGTCGACACTGTCATCCACCGGGGCCACCTCACAACCCTTCCTTCCTACCAACTCCAATCAATGGCGACGATCGGAAGTCATCAGCCTCGCCTCACTGTCCTCCACCGTCTCGTGGCAATTGGCGTTTGTTGGCCGCAACGGTTATGGCAACAACCTGTACATCGACAACATCACGGTCACCGAAAATGAGATCAATGACCTGGCCTTTGAAAGTGTAGTCAGCCCCGGTATTGTTCATTGCCTGCCCAATCCCGCCATTGAATTCTCGGTGCGCAACCTGGGCACCACACCCGTGACCCGTTTCACCACCGGGTACCAGGTCAACAACGGCACTCTTGAAACACACGAGTTCACCAATGCACAGATCGGAGTGGGCGAAGTAAAGACATTTGCCCTTCCCGCGGTTAGCCTGGAGCCAGGAAACAATGAAGTCAAGCTAAGCCTTTCACTCCCGAATGGTATTCCGGACACAGACACCAACAATCATTACACGTTGGTTTCGGTGCTGGATCAATCGCTAGATCGCGGCCCGCTTCGAATGACATTTGACAATTCCAACGAAATCGCCTGGCGGGTTGCCAGCCCCAACAAGGAAAAAGACTGGGAACCTGTTGCCACCAACAAGGACCAGTCAATCTCCTACCGAAGCTATACGAACCCTTCCATTGGTGAAGAGTCGTGGCTGGTCAGCCCGGTGCTGGACCTGAGTGGCGGTTTATTCAGCCTCTTCTTCGATATCAGCTATGCCCAAAACACTCCCGCCGATGACCGCCTGTATGTGCTGGCTTCCACCGACTGCGGCGTTCACTACGAGAACGTGCTCCTGGATCGCGCCGCCAGTTCATTCACGACAGCGACTACTTCGAACGAATGGTTCCCCGGTAGCAATTCAGACTGGCGAACAGTGTATGTTGACATCAGTACGCTGAGTTCTCAGAACAATGTCAGGCTGGCCTTTGTTGCGCTGAACGACAATGGCAACAACTTGTACCTGGACAACCTTGAGCTCTACGCCGGCGATAACCCCAATCCACCAAGAACAAGTGCCAAATACCAGTTCTATTATTCATCGCCAAACAGCCTGTCGGACGTGGCCTTGACACTCAATCTTTCTGAAAGGCAAGACGTTGACCTTCAAATCCTCGATCTGCACGGCCGCCTGGTGGCCGAGCACCGACTGGCGGATGCCCTCAATCAGACGTACCATTTCGACCTGGAGCACCTCACTGCGGGACTGTACCTGTTTCGCATGTCCATTGATGGCTTGCCTACAACCTCCAAAGTTTTCGTCGCTCATTAGCGGGATTTCCTATCTTTGGAAGTATTATTCCGGATGAAGAAAACGAAGGTCGCACTCCTGTATGGCGGACGCTCGGTAGAACATGGAGTGTCTGTCAATTCAGCGCGCAACATCGCTGAGTTCATTGACAAGAAAAAATTCACCATCATTCCGATTGGAATCACCCAGCACGGTACCTGGTACAAGACCGACGAGGTAACCCGCAACATTCGGGGCGGCAAAAAGCTCCTCGCCAACCTGGACCCACAGCATCCGTGGCTGTATGATGGCACCCGTCGTATCAAGTTCGACATTGTTTTCCCGGTGCTGCATGGTACCGACGGCGAAGACGGAAGCATCCAGGGATTCTTCAAGAGCCTTACTGTTCCCCTGGTAGGCACGGGCGTACTCGGTTCGGCCCTCTCCATGAACAAAATCGTTGCCAAGCGACTCTTGCACGAGGCCGGTCTTCCCGTTACTGAGTTTATACCACTCCATTACCAGAACCCCACCCCCACGTTCGAGGAAGTTCGGCAAAAACTCGGCACCCCGTTTATGGTTAAGTCTGCCAGCCTGG
>JAYRXB010000129.1:0-6692 GCA_041917735.1 Cyclobacteriaceae bacterium | reverse complement strand
CAGAAAGCTGTTACGTTCCTGGTGGTTGCCTCCCTGGGTGCCGCGTTCATGAGGGAAGTCCTGGTCGGCGCCGCCGAGGAGACCGGCAAGATCCTGGGTATGTCGAGTGTATTCATCGGTGTAGTCTTCCTGGCCGTGGTGGGCGGGGCGGCCGAGAGCATATCGGCGATCACCATGGCAGCGAAAAATAAGATGGATCTCAGCATCAGCATTGCGCTCGGCAGTTCTATCCAGATCGCGCTTTTCGTGGCACCCGTGCTCATGCTCAGCAGCCTGGTTATCGGTCCCGGCCAGATGAACCTGTCCTTTAACCGGGCCCTGCTGGGGTCGATGTTTTTTTCTGTGCTCCTCGGCATTATCATTGCCGGTGATGGGCGATCAAACTGGTACAAGGGTGTACAACTCATTCTCTTCTACCTGATCCAGGCTGCGATGTTCTACTTTATTCCTGTATCCGCATGAGCGAAAGTTATTGGAGAGCGCGTGTCCGAGAAGGTGCTGTGCTTAGCCCCGTTGACCGTACTTCCGAGATCCTGTTTGGCCTGATCATGGTGCTTACGTTTACCGGGGCCATCAGCGTGGCAAACGACGGCCGCCAGGAAGTGCGTGACCTGCTGTGGGCGGCACTGGGGTGCAACGTAGCCTGGGGTTTGGTGGACGCCATCATGTACCTGATGAACGTGTTGATCGAACGCGGGCACGCGGGCAAAATGATCAGGGCGATCCGGAAGGAGCCGGACGCCATGAAGAACCGCGCGTTGATGAAGTCGGAGATGCAACCGGGTGTGGCGGCCTTGATCAGCGATGATGAGGTTGACAGGATCTGCCGTAAGCTGAAGGAATTGCCCGAGCCTCAGGATGCTGACCTACTTACAGCTCGTGATTTTCTTTCCGGGATTCAGATCTTCCTGCTCGTTTTCCTGTGTACACTTCCGGTCGCCCTTCCGTTTGCGTTTATCCAGGAGTTGGGAGTCGCCATGCGCGTCTCCAACGGCATCGCCTTGTTACTGTTGTTTGTCGGCGGTTTCAGGCTGGCAACCTATGCGGGATTCAGGCCCATGCTGACGGCGATTGTATACATGTTGATCGGCGTGGCGCTGGTATCGTTAACGATGGCACTCGGCGGATGAAAACACTGTTGTTGAGTTGGCTGATGTTCGCTGGCCTGGTGGTTCAGGCACAGCCTTCGGATTCCACTGCATGGGAATTCAGTGCGGAAGGTATGTTCTACTACTTTCCGGGAGAAGAGAGCCTGTTTCTTCCTGTCCTTCGCGCCGATCGTGGCAAACTGCACCTCGAAGCCCGCTACAACTACGAAGACCTCCGAACCGTCTCCGGTTGGGTAGGCTACAACGTTCAGGGGAGCCTTGGTAAGATGGACTACGTCTTTACGCCCATGGCCGGTATCGCCGGTGGGCGCACCAAAGGTGTGGCGGCAGGCCTTGAGTTTACGGTCACGCTGGGGAAGTTCGAACTGTCCAGCGAGAGCGAATACCTCTGGGACCGGGCGGGTTCGGAGTATAATTTTTTCTACAGTTGGACGGATGTGACCTTCTCACCGAAGGATTGGTGGTGGGTCGGGATCAGCGGCCAGCGAACGAAATTGTACCAGACAGAAACCGATATCCAGCGCGGACTGATCCTGGGCGTTTCCGCCGGGGCATGGGATTTTTCCGGCTACTTTTATAACCTTGGCCTGGAGGCACCCTTCTTCCTCTTTGATGTGGTTTTCAGTTTTTGACTTATGCTGGAGCACCCGATCTTCCTCTTTACGCTGACGCTGATCTTTCTCTACGGCCTGTTCTCGAAAGCAACGGAGAAGACGATGGTTACTGCCCCGATGGTGTTTGTCACTGCGGGGATGATCCTGAGCTACTTCCTGCCGGAAGAGGTGAAGCACAATGTGCAGGCGCCGTGGGTAAAGCTGGTGGCAGAGCTCACCCTCATCCTCGTGCTCTTCGTCGATTCGTCCACGCTGGACTTGCGGGCGTTGATGAAGGAACGGCACCTGCCGATCCGGTTGCTCCTGATAGGGCTTCCATTGACCATGGTGCTGGGCGTCGTGGTCGCTATCGGTTTGTTTCCGGGGGAAGACATCTGGCTGCTCGCCATGATGGCGTTGATTCTTTCACCCACCGACGCCGCGCTGGGCCTCGCGGTGGTGACGAGCGAGCGGGTGCCGTTGAAGATACGCCAGGCTATCAACGTGGAGAGCGGCCTCAACGACGGCTTTGCGCTTCCGCCCATCCTCATTTGCCTCGCGGTGCTTTCGGGCAAGTCCGGTGAGACACAGTGGGGATTGTTTACCGTGCAGCAGTTCGTATTTGGCCCCCTGATCGGCGGTATCGTAGGCTGGGTGGGAGGCAAGTTGCTGGAAGAAGCCTCGAAGCGGAAATGGATGAACGAAACGTTCCAGCGGTTGGCTTCACTGTCGATTGCCGTATTGGCGTACGCCGGTGCGGAGATGGTGCACGGCAACGGGTTCATCGCCGCGTTCTTTTCAGGCATGCTCCTGGGCACCACACGCAGGCAGTACCGCGAGCGCATCCACGGTTTTGGAGAAGCCTTTGGACAGATCCTGGTTCTCTTTATTTTCCTGCTGGCCGGCGCCATCCTCGTACCGCTGGCATGGCCCTATTGGGATCTGCCTGCGTTGGTCTACGCCGTGCTGAGCCTGACGGTTATTCGCATGGTGCCGGTGGCGATCAGCTTGCTGGGTGCAGGCCTTGACCGGAGCACCGTGGCGTTCCTGGGATGGTTTGGCCCGCGGGGCATTGCCTCCATTCTGTACCTCCTGATGGCGGTACTTCAGATCGGGGCCGAAGGACACCGCAGGGTCTTCGCGGTAATCACCCTCACCGTTCTGCTCAGCATCTTCCTGCACGGCATGAGTGCCGTTCCGTTCTCCCGCGTTTTTCCCGAAGAGAAGCCTTCGGCCAATTCGTGATAATTCGTGGCAAGCCACTAATTGCACTAATTAACACGAATTGAATGTGGACGGGGCTGTTATCTTTGCGGCCGCATTTGCACATCGGCCCATTGACCATCGAACAGTAATGAACTTCCTCTCCGCAGAAAACATATCCAAAGGCTTCCACGACAAATGGCTGTTTAAAGACCTTTCCATTGGCATTTCGCAAGGGGAGAAGTTTGCCCTCGTGGGTAACAACGGCGTGGGTAAATCAACCTTGCTCAAGATCCTCACCGGAGAACTCCAGCCCGACAGCGGCACGGTGGTCGTGCGCCAGGGCGTGCGGGTGGGCGTACTCACCCAACAGCGCGAGGTGGACGGCCGGACGCCGGTGAAGGATGTGCTGTTTGACGCCGCCAACCCGGTGGCCGCAGCCGTGAAGGAGTACGAAGACTGCCTGCACCACCCGGAGGTTTCTGCGGAGCGCATGCAGGCTGCCCTCGAGCGCATGGAGGAGTTCAACGCGTGGGACTACGACGCGAAAGTAAAGGAGGTCACCACCAAACTCGACGTGCCCGACCTCGACAAAACCTTCAGCCAGCTTTCCGGCGGGCAGAAGAAACGCATCTTCCTCGCGCAGTTGCTCCTGGCCAACCCGGATCTCATCATCATGGATGAGCCGACCAACCACCTCGACCTGTCGGCGATCGAGTGGCTGGAGAATTTCCTGGCCAGCCCGACCATCACGCTCATCATGGTCACGCACGACCGCTATTTCCTCGATGCCGTCGCCAACGAGATCATCGAACTCGACCGTCAGCAGTTGTTCCGCTACAAGGGAAACTACGCATACTTCCTCGAGAAGAAGTCGGAGCGGGAGGAAATGCTGAAGTCGGAAGTCGCGAAGGCCCGCAACCTGCTGAAGAAGGAATTGGAGTGGATGCGCCGGCAGCCCAAGGCCCGGGGCACCAAAGCGAAATACCGGATTGATGCCTTCTATGAGCTGAAGGAGAAAGCCTCGCAGGAACTCCGCAAAGACAGGTTGGAACTGGACATCAAAGAGTCAAGGCAGGGAGGCAAGATCCTCGAGGTGAATCACATTGCCAAGTCGTATGGTGAGCACGTCATCGTCAAGGACTTTTCCTACGTCTTCAAGAAGTTCGACCGCATCGGCGTGGTCGGCCGCAACGGCATCGGAAAGTCCACGTTCCTCGACATGCTCACGCTGAAGTCGAAGCCCGACCGCGGCGAAGTGATTCCCGGTGTGACGACCAAGTTCGGTTACTTCACGCAGGACACGATGAACCTGAATCTCAGCCACCGGATCATCGAAGAGGTGAAGCAGATCGCCGAGTTCATCACGCTCTCCGACGGCAGCCAGGTGTCAGCCAGCAAGTTCCTGGATAATTTCCTGTTCCCGCCCGAGAAGCAGTACACGTACGTGGAGAAGCTGAGCGGGGGAGAGAAGAAGCGCCTGCAGCTGCTGAAGATGCTCGTGACCAGCCCCAACTTCCTGGTCCTCGATGAGCCGACCAACGACTTTGACATCGACACGCTCAACGTGCTCGAAGACTTTCTCGACAAATTCACCGGCTGCCTGTTGCTCGTTTCCCACGACCGGTATTTCATGGACCACCTCGTGGACCAGCTTTTTGTGTTTGAAGGCGATGGAAACATCCGGCTGTTCAACGGCAACTACACCGACTACCGCGACTCGCTGGAGGCGGCGGAGGAAGTGGAAGAGGAAGCTCCCGCTCCCAAGCCAGCTGCGGTGGCTGAGCCTAAACCGGCTTCAGGAAAGAAGGTGTCGATGAAAGAGCGGCTAGAGTATGAAGCATTAGAGAAGGAGATTGCCACCCTGGAGAAGGAAAAAGCTGCACTCATCGAGAAGCTCAACGCCGGGTCGGCCAGCCACCAGGAGTTGACGCAGTGGTCCAAAGCGATTGAGGATTTGTCGGAAGCCATCGAAGCCAAGAGTGCGCGTTGGTTGGAGCTCTCCGAACAAATCGGGTAGGCGAGGACCTTGCAATAAATATCAGCTGACTCCGTCTCTCAGGTTATGATTCGCAGTTTCGGTCAACTACCCAGCGGCATCCGCTTGTCGCGTGTCCGCGCTTCTTCACACTACCGCGAGGGGTCGTTTCATAATGTGTATGAGACCCCGATGCTGGCACCCGATGCCTCATATCCGAAGATGTTGCGCAAGTTCTTCTTTGGGGCTACCGACGGCCAGGTTCCCAGCCATGTCGTTCCATCCGTAATGCCGGCCTTTCAATCCCTTTCCCGGGATGAATTTTCCATTACCTGGTTTGGCCACAGCTCGTACCTGCTGACCTTCAACGGCAAGATCATCCTGGTTGACCCAGTCTTCAGCAATCGGCCATCGCCGTTTCAGTTTGTGGGAACGAAGGCGTTCAACCATGCCAACCCATTTGGTGTGGATGCACTTCCGGACCCTGACCTGGTAATCCTCACGCACGACCACTACGATCACCTCGACGTTCACGCCATTCAGCGACTCGCGCCGCGTGTGCCGATGTTCCTGACTTCCCTGGGCGTGGGTGCGCACCTCGAGTACTGGGGAGTGCCGCCGCAGAAGATCCGGGAATTCGACTGGTGGGAGAGTGGTGTTATACTTCCTGGCGTTGAGATCACCGCCATGCCGGCGCGTCACTTTTCCGGTCGGGGGTTCACGCGGAACCAGGCCCTGTGGTCGTCGTTCCTGTTGGTCGGTGGTGGCATGAAGGTCTTCGTGGGTGGCGACAGTGGTTATGACGCCACGTTCAAGACCATTGGCGACAAGCACGGTCCGATCGATTTTGCCATTCTCGAATGCGGCCAGTACGATGCCATGTGGCCGTACATCCACATGAGCCCGGAAGAAACCATGCAGGCCAGCGTAGACCTGAAGGCGAAAGCGACGATGGCCGTGCACTGGGGTAAGTTCCGTCTGGCCAACCACGCCTGGACCGACCCGATCGACCGCGCCGTAAAAGCCGCTGAAAAGTTGAACGTCAACCTGATCACCCCCATGATCGGCGAACGATTACGCCTCGATCACCCGGTGGTGGGTTCAAAAGGGTGGTGGAAGTAAATACCAAGCACCGATTACTGATTACCGATCACTGATTACCGATTACCGAGCACCGGTCACTGGTCACCGGTTACCGGTTACCGGTCACCGATCACCGTCTCGCAATCGGCGCACCCAGACACACCTCCGGAATCTTGAAGGCATCGACCAGCGGCACAGCTTCCTGGCGGAGGTCCCAGCAGAGTTGGCTGACGAGTTTGCGGATGGCTTTGGTTTTCACGGGCTCCATGTAGCCACTCTCGAGGTACCAGCCGCGGTGTTCTTCCAGGTGGGAGAGTGCAAATAGCTGGCAGAGTTTCGTGAGCACCACGCGGCAGCCCGCGTCTTTCGTGTTTTCGATCTGCTTCACGAATTGCTCCAGGATCACACGTTCGACGTGCGCCTGGGCCACATCGATGAGGTGCTTTTGGCTCACGTTGAAGGCGTCGAAGCTGTCCATGCCCCCGGTGATGAGTTTCTTCAACCGCTTGGCGGCTGAGGTGAGGATGTCGCGCTCGCGGTATTCGAAGGCGCTGAGGTGGAATTCGAAATCCAGCAAGTGCGCCTCGTCGGTGTTGCGTGTGGCAAACGGATTCTTCTCGGTGATACTTGTCGTGGCCTGGTCGGCGACATAGTTGAGGACGCCGAAGAGGTTCATGTTGGCGAACTCCTGCTTGAATTCCGACAGGCGGCTCTTGGCGACGAGCT
>JAYRXB010000128.1:0-5011 GCA_041917735.1 Cyclobacteriaceae bacterium | reverse complement strand
GGCCAGGTCAACTGGTTGTCTACCCGGGTATCGACCTGGAGAATTTCTTTACGGACATCTCCCGATACATGCGCACACTGGAAGAAGCCGTCATCCAGACCCTCCAATTGTATGGAATTGCGGGTGGGCGACTGGCTGGGTTAACCGGCGTTTGGCTTAACGGCGGTACACCCAGAAAGATCTGCGCCATGGGGGTTAAAAGTAGCCGCTGGGTCACCATGCACGGCCTGGCACTCAATGTAAATGTTGACCTCGCGTTTTTCCAATTGATCGTGCCTTGCGGAATCAATGACAAGGCCGTGACATCCATGAAGCAGGAAACGGGGTTAACGTATCCCATGCAGGAGATCAAGCAGCGGCTAACAGAACGTTTGCTGGAGATATTTGAAATGAAACGTATAGGCGAATCGTCATGATGAAAGACATACTGCTGCCCGAGGTGCAACGGGTCACGATGGCTGTAGTGCGGGAGAAAAACAACTTGCTCCAGGACACGTGGAAAGTCTACCTGATTAACCGAAATGAAGTGGCCCTGGAAAACGTGCTTATCGCCAGCACCGGATACGGCGAACAAAACGGAACTGAACAGAAGACCTCCACGCTTCGCCACTTTCTCGAGTTAGCCAATCCACACAGCGCTACCCTGGTGGAGCCCATCGACGACTCGGTTTTTCATCTCAATAATGAGTATTGGCTAAGCTACTACCTCAACGGCCAACTGTACGACAAGCGTTTTGTGTTTGTTCCCGGCACGATATGTGTCGAAAACCTTACTTCGATTCCTGAGCTGGGTGCCGACGGCGTTCTTCACTCATGATCCTAACCCCATACGGATGAATGGTACACTCTATCTACTGCCTACAGTTCTGGCCGAAGGTACCGAGGGGTCAGTCCTGCCCGTCGAGGTCTCAGATACCGTAAAGCAGCTGAAGTTCTTTCTTTGTGAAAATGTTCGAACTGCCAGGCGATTTGTCTCGGCGCTCGGGGTACACCCTTCGCTGGAAGCTCTGAATTTCGAGTTGCTTGACAAGGATACTTCAGAACAAATGTTACCCCAGCTGCTGGCACCCCTGTTGCGCGGTGAGGACATGGGCATACTCTCGGAAGCAGGGTGCCCTGGAATTGCGGATCCTGGCGCCAACGCGGTAAACTTCGCTCACCGGCAGGGTATCCGGGTCGTTCCGCTCACCGGTCCGTCTTCCCTGCTCCTGAGCCTCATGGGCTCGGGGCTGAATGGTCAGCGATTTGCATTTCATGGGTACCTGCCGGTTGATCCCAGAGAGGCTTGTCAATTGATTCGTGTTCTCGAAAATGAATCCAGGGAAAAGAACCAGACCCAACTATGTATCGAAACTCCGTACCGAAACAAGAAGATGCTCGATAATCTGCTGAAGACACTCCGGCCCGATACGCAATTATGCGTCGGCTACCATCTGACATCTGCCGGTGGGTGGATCAAGACCAAGGCCATGGCCGACTGGAAACTAGATACCCCTGTGCTTGATAAGGCGCCGGTCACCTTTCTCTTCCTCGCCGCGGGCCGGCGATAAATAGTCAAACCTCATTATCTTTGCGCCCTTAAACGCTTATTTCAACTTGCATGGCATACCTATTCACCTCCGAGTCCGTGTCCGAAGGTCACCCCGATAAAGTGGCCGACCAGATTTCCGATGCCCTGATCGACTATTTCCTGGCGTATGACCCGAACAGCAAGGTGGCCTGCGAGACGCTTGTCACCACCGGCCAAGTGGTCCTGGCAGGAGAAGTAAAGTCAGAAGCATACCTGGACGTTCAGGATATCGCCCGGGAGGTGATTCGGAAAATAGGCTATACGAAGAGCGAATACATGTTTGAGGCCAACAGCTGCGGCATTCTTTCCGCCATTCATGAACAATCTTCGGATATCAACCAGGGAGTTGAGCGCAAGAAGAAAGAAGACCAGGGAGCCGGTGACCAGGGGATGATGTTTGGTTATGCAACCCGCGAAACCGACAACTATATGCCGTTGGCTTTGGAACTCGCGCACACACTGCTTCGTGAACTTTCAACCATCCGCCGTGAAGGAAAGGTGATGACGTACCTTCGTCCGGATGCCAAATCACAGGTAACCATCGAGTACAACGACAATGGTCAGCCAAATCGAATAGACACCATCGTCATCTCTACCCAGCACGACGACTTTGATAAGGATGCTGCCATGCTGAAGAAAATACGCGAGGATGTGATCAACGTACTTGTTCCCCGCGTCAAGAAGAAACTACCGAAACGGATTCAGGCGCTCTTTGGTGCAGACATCACCTACCACGTTAACCCTACCGGAAAATTTGTCATCGGCGGCCCGCACGGAGATACCGGCCTCACGGGCCGAAAAATCATTGTGGATACCTATGGAGGCAAAGGTGCACACGGTGGCGGGGCATTTTCCGGAAAAGATCCATCGAAAGTAGACCGTTCAGCCGCCTATGCTACCCGGCACATCGCCAAGAACCTGGTGGCAGCAGGCGTGTGTGATGAGGCACTCGTGCAAGTCGCCTATGCGATTGGTGTAGCCAAACCGGTTGGCCTGTTCGTGAATACCAACGGCACCGCCAAAGTGAAAATGACAGACGGGGAGATCGCAAAACGCGTCGAAGGAATTTTTGATATGCGCCCGTACTTTATCGAAGAGCGTTTTAAGCTTCGGACCCCGATCTATTCCGAGACGGCTGCCTACGGACACATGGGCCGCGAGCCGCGTATAGTCGAGAAGGTCTTCAACAAAGGCACGAAGACTGAAAAGAAGGTCAAGGTTGAACTCTTTCCGTGGGAAAAACTTGACTACGTCGATGCCGTAAAGAAGGCATTCAAGTTGAAATAACCTTTAGAATCCAGCAAAAATGAAGAAGGGCCCCTTGAGGGCCCTTTCTTGTTTCAGGAGCGTTTCGCTTGTATGCGTGTCTTGAATCTACCAAGCTGACTCCGCAGTGATTCTGTGGCAGAATCTACAGCTGCCTCAAACGATCGTGCCTGTTCCTTGGCAAACAGATTCTTGCCAGGAACACTGATGCGGATTTCCACCGTCTTGTTCTCAACGCCCTCATTGTTCAATCGTAGAAACACTTCGCCGCCCACGAGCCGGTCATAAAACGTATGCAGTTTGTCAAGCCGTTGCTGAATGAAATCAATCAATTTCCTGTCTGCATCAAAGTGAATGGAATGAACTCGTAATCTCATAAGCGTACATTTATTAAGTGAAACATAGGAAAATGCTATGCCTTGGGGTGTGCCTGCTCAAAAACCTTCTTGAGCTTATCCATGGAGTTGTGCGTATAGACCTGCGTCGCCGCCAGGCTGCTATGGCCCAACAAGTCCTTTACTGCGTTAATCTCTGCTCCCTTATTGAGGAGGTGCGTGGCGTACGTATGGCGCAGCACGTGCGGGCTGCGTTTCTCCACCGAGGTTTGATTACTCAAATGCCTTGAAACAATACGGTAAACCATCATGGGATAGCACTTTCTCCCTGTATTGGTAACGAGCAAAAGGCCTGAATCGTTTGCCTCGACTTCCTTATTTCTTGCCTTAAGGTATCCCTGTATGACAGAAACCAAAGGCCTGGAAAAGGGAATGACCCTCTCCTTGTTACGTTTCCCAATCACACGAATCGTCTGCTCGCGTAGGTTGACCTGACTCTCCTTTAATTGTATCAACTCAGAAAGTCGCATCCCGGTGCCGTACAGCAGTTCAAGTATAAGTCGCTCACGCCAGCCCTCGTGGTTATCCGCAAAAGAGGTTTGGTCCAGCAGGGAACTCATGTCGGGCTCCTTGACAAAATGCGGCAGCTTCTTCTTCGTCTTTAGTACCTTGATTTTCACCATGGGGTCCTTCCGGATGGCCTCCTGGCGAAGAAGAAACTTATAGTAGCTGCGAAGGCTCGCAATCTTTCGGTTGACGGTTAGTGCATCCAACTCCTGCTCCACCAGGGAGACAATCCATGACCGCACCATGGCATAGGTTGCATGCTCTGAATTCTCCTCATACGTGGTGGCAAGGTACCCGCTGAACTGCGTCAAGTCATTCTTGTACGAGTTCACCGTGTGGGGGCTGAACCGCTTTTCGAACTGAAGGAAATTGAGAAAGGAGTCAATCATGCCACACCAAACGCCATCGGTCAGTAGAAAAGTAAAAAAAAAATCCCCCCGGGAAAAGGACCCGGGGGGATATATTCCAGAAGGCCGCGAAACGGGCCTAGTAGTTTTCCTGTGCGTATTGCTTTTGACGATAAACCGCACGCAGAACCTGACCGCGGCGCTTCACCGAAGGCTTCTCGAAAGCGGTCCGTGCCCGAAGTTCGCGGAGAATCCCCGTTTTTTCGAACTTCTTCTTAAAACGCTTCAGCGCCTTGTCGATGGACTCGTTTTCCTTGATGTTGATAATCAGCATGCCATTAAATGTTTGGGCCGCAAATATAGGCGAATTAGGCTATTCGATACAAACTACCTCAAAATAGCCCTGGAAATGACCAATTTCTGGATTTCTGAAGTCCCTTCCCCAATGGTGCACAGTTTGGCGTCCCGGTAGTATTTCTCGGCCGGAAAGTCTTTGGTATACCCGTATCCCCCAAAAATCTGGACGCCCTCATCCGCCACCTGTACGGCCACTTCCGAAGCATACAACTTCGCCATGGCAGACTCCTTATTGACGCTTTTGCCCAGATCCTTCAATTCCGCAGCCCGGAAAGTAAGCAGCCGGGCAGCCTCAATTCGGGTGGCCATTTCAGCCAGTTTGAACGAAATGCCCTGAAAAGCCGAGATCGGCTTGTTGAACTGATGCCGTTCCTTGGAATACTGCAGTGCCGCGTCAAAAGCCCCCTGGGCAATGCCCACGCTCAGCGCAGCAATCGAAATGCGTCCACCATCCAGCACTTTGAGCGACTGAATGAAGCCATCTCCCTCTGCACCGAGCCGCTGACTCTTGTGTATCCGGCAATCATGGAAAATCAGTTCCGCGGTCTCGGAGGCGCGCATCCCAAGCT
>JAYRXB010000127.1:0-4287 GCA_041917735.1 Cyclobacteriaceae bacterium | reverse complement strand
TACTCTGAAATTTCATCAAGAACTACAACCAAGGCGTCCATTTGTTGCCAAAATGCGCGGCTACCGGCTTGCCATTGCTCCCAGGTAGAGCGCAGCGATACCGCGTCGCCATCGCCGTCGGTGGCGATGGCCCCGGCAAAGCGCTTCACGTACAGCGGGATCGAAAGATTGGCAGCATTGGCGCTGATCTCGGCCAGGGTGGCGACCTTGGCGAAACCGGGTACATCCGCAAAGGTTTTGTAAGCGTTAAGGACGCGCTGTTGGTGCTCGGGCTTCAGAAAGCTCTGCGCCCGTTCCCGGGTAACCTCGTTCACCGCATCGATAAAGATCACCTTGCCCTTGCGATCGGCAACCTTCTTGCGGTTGCAAATGACGATGCACGACTCCATCGGGGAGTTGTAGAACAGGTTGGGGCCCAAGCCGATGACGGCCTCGAGCCAGTCCTGCTCGACCATCTTGGCGCGCATGGCTTGTTCTTCGTTACGGAACAGCACGCCGTGGGGCCAAAGTACGGCACTACGCCCCTTGGCGGTGAGACTGGCCAGGATGTGCTGCTGGAAAGCGTAATCGGCGCGTCCTTGCGGCGGCGTGCCCAACGAGTTGCGGCCCCACTTGTCACTGCTCCAGGCATCGCGATTCCACTGTTTGATCGAGTAAGGCGGGTTGGCCAGGATCACATCGAACTGGCGCAAACGGTCGCCTTCGATGTGCTTCGGTTCGGCCAAGGTGTCACCCCGAATGATTTCGAAGTCCTCCACGCCGTGTAGAAACAGGTTCATGCGAGCGATGGACGAGGTAATCAGGTTGCGCTCCTGCCCGTACAGCTTGAGCGTGCGGTATTCACCGCCAGAGCGCTTCACTTCGTCCAGCGCCGAAATCAGCATGCCGCCCGTTCCGCACGTGGGGTCGTAAATCGACTCGGCTGCCTGAGGTGCTAAAAGTTGCGTCATCAAGTGAACGACGGTGCGGTTGGTATAGAACTCGGCGGCTGTGTGGCCTGAGTCGTCCGCGAACTTCTTGATCAGGTATTCATAGGCGTTGCCCAGCTCATCTTCGGGGACGTTGGCCACCGATAGTGTCTGGGTCGAAAAATGCTCGATCAGATTTTTCAGTGTTTCGTCGGGCAGGCGCTCACGGTTGGTCCAGGGCGCATCGCCGAAGATGCCATCGAGCAGATCCGGATTGGCCGTCTCGATTGCGCGCATGGCCTTTTGAATGGCTATGCCCACGTTCTTCGGCGTCTGACGCACATCGGTCCAGTGCGCGCCAGCGGGGATTTGGAAACGATGGTTTTCAGCGAACTGTGCATAGGAAAGGTCACCGCTGGAGTTGGCCAGTGCCGCCTGGTATTCCTCGTCCCACACGTCCGAGACACGCTTGTAGAACAGCAACGGGAAGATAAATTGCTTGTAGTCGCCCGCGTCAATCAGACCGCGTAGCAAGACGGCTGCGCCCCAAAGGTAGCTTTCGAGTTCTTGTTGGGTGATGCGGCTCATTTCAGCCATCCTCCTTCTGTAATGACCTGCGCGAGTCGTTCCTCTGCCTCGCGGCAGTGGGTCAGCGCATCCTTGAAGGCTGCAATGGCAACGGGCAGTGGAGGAATGTCTTCCTGCAGCGGCGGCAAGACGTAGCGCGAAATGTTCAATGTCCAATCCTCGGCCTTGATCTCATCGAGGCTGACCACGCGGACCGCATCCTGCACATCGGCAAAGCCGCGATACCAACCGAGGATCTCGGCGGCATGCTCAAGCTCCAGATAGTTTTGCGCCCGCCCTCGACGGAAAAGGCGTGACGCATCGGCGATTAGCACCTTCTTCTTATGCTTGACCGACTTGCACTTGCGCAGCACTAGGATGCATGCGGCGAGCCCTGTGCCGTAGAACAAATTCGGTGCCAAGCCGATGACAGCCTCAACCAGATCCATTTCCAGCAGGTTCTGCCGGATGTTGCCCTCCACTCCCTTCCGGAACAAGGCGCCCTGTGGCAGCACCACGGCCATTCGGCCAGTTACATCGGCCATCGACTTGACCATGTGCTGCACCCACGCGAAGTCACCGCAGGATGAGGGTGGGAGGCCAGCAAAGTTGCGGCTAAAGGGATCGTTCAACCACAGATCCTCGCCCCACTTTTCCAGTGAGAAGGGCGGATTGGCGATCACACAGTCGAATGAAGCCAACCGGTCACCCTCGAAAAAAGCCGGGTTGCGCAAGGTGTCGCCACGCACTACCTGGAAATCCTCAATACCGTGCAGGAACAGGTTCATCCGGGCGATGGATGAAGTGGTCAGGTTCTTTTCCTGCCCGTACAGCTTGCCCCAGAGGCGTTTCACGTCGCCATGCTGTTCCTTAACGTGCTGTACCGCAGCGAGCAACATGCCGCCAGTACCGCATGCGGGGTCGTAAATGGTTTCCGCTTCCTTCGGATCAAGCATGTCGATCATGAGCCGCACAACGCTGCGCGGGGTATAGAACTCGCCAGCCTTCTTGTTGGTGGCGTCGGCAAATTTCTTGATCAGGTATTCGTAGGCATCGCCCAGAACATCGGATGTGATGTTTTTGTTGCCGAAGGAGATGCGCGAGAAATGCTCAATAAGGTCCTTGAGCAGGGCATCAGACAGGCGATCCTTGTTGGTCCACTGGGCATCTCCGAAAACCCCGTAGAGCGTCTCAGGGTTGGCCTTCTCGATCTCGCGCATCGCGTGCTGAAGGGCTGCCCCGACATTGGTCGGGACAGATCTGACGTCGTTCCAATGGCAGTCTTCGGGGATCTGGAATCGATGTGATTCAGGGAACCAGGCAAGCTGTTCATCCCCTGTTTCATCAACGATCTCTTGGTATTCGTCGTCCCAGACGTCACAGATGCGCTTAAAGAATAGTAGCGGAAAGATGTAGGTCTTGAAGTCAGCTGCATCTACCGGGCCGCGCAGGATGTTGGCGGACTCCCAGAGGTGGGATTCGAGTTGGCTGAGGGTAATGGTTTGGTCGATCAATTGAAGCCTATCGTGTTCGTTTCTTGCTTTTGGAATTATCTCATCGATGGGGCTCCGTAACTGCGCCTCGGCCAGGATATTGGATTCGGTTTCTCTGACACTACCTGGGCGGTATTGCCAGCCGTGACGGACATTTTGCTGCGAGAAAATCACCTCCGAAGTCCATTCCTACACCTACCCCCCTGTTTTCGGCTGCATTCTTCTATCGACAGCACCGTAGGTGCGAGCAACCATTCCGAGGCCTGTTTTCAGGCCTTCCAGTACCTCGCTAACGAAGCGCGAATGGTGGTTAGTTCGACAATAGTCACGAAAGGTAGATAGTCCCGATGGAGCATCTCAAATATAGCTACGAGAAGCCGCCGCACCACCGTAGCAATCGGACCTTCTTGAGGTCATCCGTAATTGTTAAGTATCGGGAAGCGTGATGGCTCGGCTTGAATATATTCATTACAAGCCACATTGCGCCGTCGTCGAATCAGCGGAAGTCATTTGGAAACTTGACACCGTCGTTCGTTCTGTAGAGCGGTTGCCCCAGATATTTTGGGCTGATGGTACTCCATGGCACGAAGCAAATTTGTGGGCGCTGGAAATGGCGCGCAATCGCGACGTGAAGATCAAAACCATTCATAGCGCTTTTGAGCACATTCACAAGTACGCCATTTGGTTGGAACAGGAGGAAGCCGACTGGCGGCACTTTCCTCAATCAAAAGCAGACAGAGTACTTGTGCGTTACCGCGGAGCCTTGATCGATGCCCGTGACCATGGTGAATTGAGTCCATCTTCCACCACAGCTCGCATGAATGCCGTGATCCGCTTTTACCGCTATGCGGCTGGCAGACACTTTATCAGTCGCGATACGCCTAAATGGCAAGACAAAGCAGTGGTGGTGCGCTATTTCGACACAGTCGGCTTTGAGAGGACTATGGGCCGGATCACCACAGACATCTCTATACCTAATCGTGCCCGACCTGGATTTCGTCTTGAAGACGGTCTTCTCCCGCTTACAACGCAGCATATGACTGAATTACTGAAGTTTGCCAAGGAGAACGTTGCGGAAGAATTGTTCCTGATGCTGTTGATCGGCTGTTTTACCGGGGCTCGGATCGGCACTATCACGACTTTACGTATGCAGACTCTAGATAATGCGGTGCAAGACCCGATGGCACCTGGAATGTGGACGATTCCGGTTGGGCCTGGAACTGGTATCACCACCAAGTTCGATGTGAGTGGTGGCTTAATGATTCCGGAACCCCTAATGATGACATTGAAGTCCTATGCAACTTCCCGGCATCGCTTGG
>JAYRXB010000126.1:0-3017 GCA_041917735.1 Cyclobacteriaceae bacterium | reverse complement strand
TGATCCTGCAACCATCGACCGAGTGTGGTGCGGCTGGTATCGACGAAAAGTGTGGAAACCCCGCGAGGGATGGGGAAGGATTCTTCACGATCGACGCTAACAAAATCAAAGACCACAGCGGGGCTTTCCAGCCATGCGGCGGCCTGGCTCCACGATGAGCAAGCCTCATCGAAGACGACAGGCCCGAACTTAAGCTTGCATTCCGCGAGCTGGTCGGCGTTTCCAATGACGAGGATCTTCATGCAGGATAGGATGCGCGGGTGTACGTCGAATTGCTGATATTTGGTAAAAGTAACATCCGAACATCATGGCAAAAAATGTTGTCTTTAGTCCCTCCGCCCCGACCCCCATTGGTCCGTACAGCCAGGCGATCCAGGCTGGTAACCTGCTTTTCGTATCGGGGCAGATCGCCATCCAGCAATCCTCCGGCAAACTGCTCACCAGCTCCATCGAAGAGGAAGCGCATCAGGTGATGAAAAATATCGGCGATGTACTCCGGGCGGCACAGTTCGATTACAGCCATATTGTCAAGACCACCATTTTTCTCAAGAACATGAATGACTTTCCTGCGGTCAACACGGTGTACGGATCCTACTTCAGTGCCGATCCCCCCGCCCGTGAAACCGTGGAGGTTGCCCGGTTGCCCAAGGATGTTCATGTGGAAATCTCCTGCATTGCGGTGAAGTGATCCGTTTGCTCCCGTCATTCCACGAGACCCTGGTCTTGTCCCGAAAACCCACGGACACGGTCAGCCGGCTTTTGGTGAGCACCTCGGACAAACCCTTCGTGCAGCCTGACGAGGCGCAATTGATATTCACCGGCTGGGTACGCCCCGATCGATTCCGCCTATCGCTGCGCTCAAGACGCCACAATCATTTTCTCCCCCTCGTAGCCGGCACGATTGACGGAACGACCTCGGGTTGCCTGCTCTCACTCACCTATCAACTCTTCCCGCTGACCCGGCTCTTGTTGTATGGTTGGACGGTCCTGCTGCTGATCGGAGGCCTTGTGGCGATAACGGTTCTTGATAACCTTTCTGTAGCCTTCGTTGTAGCCATCATCCTCGTCGTCATGCATGCAGTCACCCGATCCAACTTCGCGATCCAGCTCAAGCTGACGCGTGACGCCATTCATCGTATCATAGCCTGACTGAAATTCGTACCTTTGAGCCCCTAAAGCATGAAGGCACGCGTTCGTTTTGCCCCCAGCCCCACCGGCGCTCTCCACATTGGCGGCGTGCGTACCGCCTTGTACAATTTTCTCCTGGCCCGACAGACGGGAGGCACGATGATCCTCCGGATTGAAGACACGGACCAGAATCGGTTTGTACCCGGTGCCGAAGCATACATCCTGGAAGCCCTCGCCTGGGCAGGAATTCAAATCGACGAAGGAGTTGGCGTCGGAGGCCCTCACGCCCCTTACCGTCAGTCCGAGCGGAAAGACATCTACCAGCAATTCACCAAACAGCTGGTGGAAAGCGGGCATGCCTACTTTGCCTTTGACACCGCCGAAGAACTTGAGGCCATGCGGAAACGCACGCCCAATGCGCAATACGACAGCTCGACACGTTCCCACATGCGGAATTCCCTGGCCTTGCCCGCAGCGGAAACTGCCCGATTGCTAGAGACCGGATCGTACGTTGTACGATTGCTGGTTCCCGCAGCCGAGGAGATTGTTCTGCATGATATTATTCGTGGCGAGGTTCGCGTACAGTCATCCCAGCTCGACGACAAGGTGCTGATGAAGTCGGATGGCATGCCTACATACCACCTGGCCAACGTAGTCGACGATTACCTGATGCGGATCACGCACGTCATCCGGGGTGAAGAATGGCTCCCTTCGGCGCCGCACCACGTGCTCCTTTACCGCTTCTTTGGCTGGGAAAAAGAAATGCCTCAGTTTGCCCACCTCCCGCTCCTGCTCAAACCCGACGGCAACGGGAAACTCAGCAAGCGTGACGCGGATCGCATGGGCTTCCCGATTTTTCCCCTGGATTGGCGCGACCCGAAAACCGGCGAACTGTCAACAGGCTTCCGTGAACATGGGTACTTGCCCGACGCGGTCATCAATTTTCTCGCTCTCCTTGGATGGAACCCAGGCACTCCGCAAGAAATTTTTTCACGTGAAGAGCTGATCCGCACCTTCTCGCTCGACCGGGTGAACAAGGCCGGCGCAAAATTCGATATTCAGAAGGCCCAGTGGTTTAACCAGCAGTACCTGCGGGCGCTCCCCGACGGGCAGCTCGTTACTTTTCTGCTGGAAGGTGCAAGGGGCGCTGGCATTTCCTGCCCGCCTGAAAAAGCACTTCAGATCATCGGGGTATTGAAAGAGCGCGTAACCTTCCCGCAGGACTTTTGGCAGCAAGCCCAATTGTTTTTCCAGGCACCCGCCACCTTTGACGAACAAGCCGTTTCTAAACGCTGGACTCCTGAATCCACGGGCGTGTTGAAAGCCTTCCAGGAGGCGCTGCCCGCCGCCGCTAACCTCACGGCCGAAGATGCCAAGTCGCTATTTGAGCAAGCGGCGGCGGCGAAAGGAGCAAAACCGGGTTCATCCCAGGCCGCTCTTCGCATAGCCCTGACCGGCGGCATGAGTGGCCCTGATCTCATGCAGACGATCCACATTCTGGGGCCTGCCGAAACCGCGCGGCGTATCGGTCTTGCCCTGGAGGCGTTGGCCGCAAAACGTTCCTGACCATGGCAAAGAAAAAACCGAAACCCGCGCGCAAACCCCGCGTTCATAAGAACCTGAGCGGGCTCGAAGTTTCCATCGATTCCTTCGGCGAAATCAAGTCAACCATGGACATTGAAAAAATCAATGCCTTCTTGAATGACCACGTCGAAGACAAAAAACTGATTGAGCAGCGCGAGCACGACCTCCAGAAAAAGAAGAAAACCCCGGGAAAGAAGTAATACCATGAATTCACACGTCATCGACTACCAGATCAAAGGAGAGAGCATTCAGATTGTTGAAGTAGAGCTCGATCCGCTGGAAACCGTGATCGCCGAAGCCGGCGC
>JAYRXB010000125.1:0-2943 GCA_041917735.1 Cyclobacteriaceae bacterium | reverse complement strand
TGTTTGGGCCCACACGTGGGAACTATGCGACATCACCATTGAAGGCGACGTTGCGGCGCAGCAGGGAATTCGATTCAATATTTTCCAGCTGATGCAGACGTACACGGGCAAAGACTCCCGGCTCAACATTGGTCCAAAAGGATTCACCGGGGAGAAGTACGGCGGCAGCACCTACTGGGATACCGAAGCATATTGCCTTCCGTTCTACCTGGGCACATCCGATCCTGAAGTAGCCCGCAACCTGCTGGTGTACCGCTACAAACACTTGCCGCGCGCCATTGAAAACGCTGCCAAGCTCGGATTCAAAGGTGGGGCTGCACTTTATCCCATGGTGACCATGAATGGCGAAGAGTGTCACAACGAGTGGGAGATCACGTTCGAAGAGATTCACCGCAACGGCGCCATCGCCTACGCCATTTACGACTACGTTCGCTATACCGGCGACGAAGACTATCTGGTTCAATACGGCCTTGAAGTCCTCATCGCCATCTCGCGTTTCTGGTCGCAGCGCGGTAACTGGTCGGCCGAACGTCAGAAGTATGTGATGCTGGGCGTGACAGGCCCCAACGAATACGAAAACAACGTTAATAACAATTGGTACACCAATCGGCTGGCGGTCTGGACCCTTCGGTATACCCAGCATGTGGCCGACTGGGTGAAGCGTCGCGACGCGGGTGCCTATGAGCGGGTACTCTCAGCGACGCGATTCCACGAGAAAGAGGAGCGGGCACGCTGGAACGACATCATTGAAAAGATGCACTTTCCCGAAGACAGGCAGCGTGGCGTGTACCTCCAGCAAGACGGATTCCTGGATAAGGAACTGGTTCCGGTTAAGGATCTTCGGCCGGAAGACCGACCGTTAAACGAGAAATGGAGCTGGGACCGCATCCTGCGATCATGCTTCATCAAGCAAGCGGACGTGCTTCAGGGTCTTTACTTCTTCGAAGAGGAGTTTGATGTAGAAACCATCCGCAGGAACTTCGACTTCTATGAGCCGATGACGGTCCATGAATCATCACTGTCGCCGTGCGTGCACGTTATCCTGGCCAGCCGGCTGGGTTATACGGAAAAGGCGTACGAGATGTACCTGCGCACCTCACGACTTGATCTTGACGATTACAACAACGATACCGACGACGGATGCCACATCACGTCCATGGCCGGAACCTGGATGAGCGTGGTAAAGGGCTTTGGAGGCATGCGCGTCCGGGATGGCAAACTGCATTTTGCTCCATTCATGCCCGACCATTGGTCTTCTTATTCCTTCCGCCTGGAGTTTCGTGGGCGTGTGGTGAGGGTGAAAGTGGGCCGCGATAAGACGGAGACACTTCTGGAATCGGGAGAGCCCATGGAGATCGTGATGAACGGGAAGTCGGTGATGCTGGAACCGCAGCGCGTTACTGTACCTGCCAACTAGCCGGCTGTCCAAGTCAGGGATTTCCTACGAGTACCAGGGCTTTGTCCTTTTTTCCGTTGATGTAGAACTGCATCACCGGGTACCCTTCGCGCTTCTCGATGGCGAAGAGTTGAGCAGGCTTGCTTGCCGCACCTCCGGCCGTGCCCCGCGTCAGGTTCAGGTAAACATCGAGCGTGTTTTCTCCGGTTACTACTTTATCCAGTGATATCGTTGTTGGCCGATTGGTTGGCTGACATAGCACTCCAATGATGTAGTTGATGATGAAGTCTGGCTGCTCAACGTTTCCGGAAGCGGCAAAAGATTTGACGAGGTCCTCGGCATTGTTCAGCAAGAAATAGTTTACGGAATCCGGCGTAGCCGCACCTTTTGCGCCTGTAAATCCGTCCACAGTAGCGAATGCAAGGAGCGCCGGCGCCGGCGTGGTAGCCAGGACGCTGTCAATCGCCGTGGTGTCAGCGGGTGGTGTAGCTGTTTCTGTTTTTCTTGTTGAGCAGGCAAATCCCAGAAGGAGCAAGGCCATTCCTGCGATGAGTCGATTCATGGTGTTTTCCGTTTTGTTTTCTTACCGGTGGCTAATTTTGTCATGGTTTCCCGCACGGCAATGGTCGGGAGCTTGTCTTTGTTCTGTGCGATGTAGCTTCTGACTTCTTTTGGATGGTGCACGGATGCGCTTCGAAGGACCCACGAAACTGCCTTCGTGATCAGCACTTCGCGTTCAGTGGCCAGCTGGTCGACCGTTTGAAATGCCTGGGTGAGCAGCCTGGGGTCAGCCTGGTAACGCAGCGGGGAGCAAAGCAGCACGAGCGATGCCCGGCGCTTTTGGATATTGTTACTTCGGGCAAACCGGTTCAGCAATGGTTTCCATTGTGTCCATTGACGTGGTATTTCGGCTTCCGGATACCGTCCGGTGCAGAGGGCATCCACTTCTCCCCAACCCACGAGGTGGTTGAGCCATCGGTCGAACGCTCGCGGATGGAAGCCGCGCATGGATTTTCGGGCGCAGTCGAGTAGGAGTCCGCCGGCGCACTTTTCTGTTGATGTCTTTCCCCGAATGAGGCTTTCCGTAACGGCGGCCAGTTGGGCAGGGCTCAGGTCGCGGTTTGCTGCCAGCCAGGGTCTGAGAATCTTCCGCAGGTCCGGTGCCTTGATTCGATACATCGGGTGCGGGTTGCCGAGGTAGTTCTGCAGGAAGGGGTCATGGACAGGTCTTCCGGCCTTCCTCTTAATTTCCTCTAACAACTCCCGATGGTGTGGATGCATCGGGACGAATGTGCTAATTTTAGCCGCATGGCGCAAGCGCCGTCATCTTAACCCTGAATTCAACAAATCGAATCATGCCGAAAGAAAAACAAGTTCATATTCTCATCGGTTGCGCTGATGCGCGCGACCTCAGCCAGGTGCAGTTGGATGCCGTTCGTGAAGTGACCCGGAAATACGTGGCGCGCGGCATCGAAATTGAATATCACGTGGTACGCGCCGCGGGTTCCTTTGTTACCCCCGACGTGGTCATGGACATCAAGCGGACC
>JAYRXB010000124.1:0-2996 GCA_041917735.1 Cyclobacteriaceae bacterium | reverse complement strand
TGCCAAAGAACCCCCGGTCAGCTGAAAAGGGTGAAGGATGCGCCGACATCAGCACGAGGTGCCTGGATCGATCGATGATCTCTCCCTTTTTCTGGGCATAAGCTCCCCACAGGAGAAAGACTACCCCTGACTTCTTTTCGGATATCAACCGGATCACGCTGTCGGTAAATTCTTCCCACCCTTTTCCCTGATGCGACGCCGGCGAAGACTCGCGGACCGTGAGTGTTGCATTGAGCAGAAGGACGCCTTGCCGGGCCCACCGCTGCAAGTCGCCGGACGATGGAATAGGTTTTCCAAGGTCCTGTTGAATCTCCTTAAAGATGTTGACCAGCGACGGAGGCATGCGCACTCCTTCGCGAACGGAAAAACAAAGACCGTTGGCCTGGCCTCGGCCATGGTAAGGATCCTGTCCAATAATTACTACATGCACATCATCGAAGGGGCAGGCATCAAAAGCGGAGAATATCTCCTTCCCTGGCGGGTAAACCGCGTGGGTCGCATATTCCGATCGCACGAAAGCGATCAGTTCACGAAAGTAGGGTTTATCAAATTCCTCCGCCAGGTGGGTTTTCCAGGATGGATGGATCTTTACATCGACCGACATACGGGATTCAGCCCGAATTACGGCTTTTAAATGCAAAAAATTGATACTTTTGATCGAATGGTCACAGAAATCACGAAAGGCATCAAGGTTACGGTGGAGACGGAGTACCAACCCTCCTACTCGAGTCCCAGCCAATACCACTATGTCTTTACCTACCGTATCACCATTGAAAACGGTAGTGATTTTACCATTCAACTCAAACGCCGGCGCTGGAATATTGCTGACGCCGGCTATGTTGCCCGCGAAGTGGAAGGTGAAGGTGTTGTGGGGCAACAACCTGTGCTTGAGCCCGGCGAATCGCACACGTATGTATCCGGCTGCAACCTGAAGTCGGGAATTGGCAAGATGGTTGGCACGTACCTTATGGAGCGCGTTGTTGACGGCGTTACCTTTGCCGTCAATATTCCGGAGTTCAGCATGGTTGCTCCCATGCGCTTGAATTAGTCACGCAAATACACGGGATTTGGCTACCTACCACCAGGCAAAGTCCTTCCTACGGCATTGGCTCTACGAAGTCGATGATCATTCGGTGCATTCCCCATACTTCTACGACCTGTACACCAAATTGGTAGCGCGCAAACATCCGGACGGGTTGCCGGTTCTTGAAGACCTGCGGCGCGATCTCGAATCGAACAAGACAATGCTCGATGTGGAGGACTTTGGTAGCGGAGGCAAGGGAACCATTCGCAAACGGACCATACAGGAAATCGCCCGTACCAGCCTGACGCCTTACAAGTGGGCGATGTTCTTCCTGGACCTCCTGTATTTCAACAACTCGAAACGCGTCGTCGAGCTGGGTACCTCACTCGGGCTCACAACCTTGTACCTGGCCCAAAAATCCGATGCTACCGTATTTTCTTTTGAAGGAAGTCATTCCATCGCCAATGTGGCGTTGACCAACTTCGAATGGGCCGGAAAGAAGAACATCCGGGTTATTGAGGGGAATCTCGACAATACCCTTCACCGGTTCCTTGAGCCTACCGACAAGATTGATTTTGTCCTGATGGACGCAAACCACCGGTATGTTCCAACCGTGGAATATTACAAGCTGCTCACCAAGCGACTGAAGTCCAGCAGCCTCGTCGTCATTGATGATATCCATCGTTCAGAGGAAATGGAAAAAGCCTGGGAAGAAATTCGCACGGATACGCTGGTGTACGGGAGTGTGGATCTTTACCGTTGTGGCCTCCTTTGTTTTGATCCAGCCCTCAATAAGCAACATTACGTTTGGTCCTTGAAATGAGGCCCGGCAAGGCTACCTTTGCCGGTAATTAGTCAAGACTTCTATGGATCCGAACACTCCTGCGCCCCCCAAAGGCAACAAAACCACCGTAATCATTTCGCTGCTCGTGATCATTGTGCTCATTCAGAGCGCTAAGATTTACTTTGACTATACGGAAAAAAAGGAAATTGTTGCTCAAAAAGCTGATGTCGAAGAGGATCTGGCCACCACCATGCAACGCCTCAAGGAAATCCAGGCCGAACTGGATACAAAAATCAAGGAGGTGGAAAAACTCGGCGGTGACGTCAAGGATCTCCAGAAGGCTAAGGCCGAAGTTGATGCCCAGCTAAAGCGGTCGGTATCGCGAAGCACGAAAGCCATCAAGGAGCTCAAGGACCGGGTGGAGGGTTACGAAGAGTTGCTCAAACTCAAGGACGACGAGATTGAAAAGTTGAAGAGCGCAAACCAGTCGCTCTTTTCGGAGAACCGGCAACTCAAGACGCAAAAGAATGAACTGAATGACTCGATCAACCGGCTTGCTACCACCAAAAACGAACTTGCCGTTAAAGTGGCCCTGGCGAGCCAGCTCAAGGCGGAGAACGTGACCGTGAAGTCGGTCAACGCCAAGGGGAAAGAGCGTGAATCACCGTTCCGGGCACGGCAGTTGGAGAAACTGAAAGTTGAGTTCAGCCTCGCTGAGAACAAAGTCGCCCCCATCGAAGGAAAGAAAATAATGATCCGGGTGATCGACGAAAACGGTCAAGTCCTCTTTGACGTAGCCCGTGGTTCGGGAACGTTTCTTGTCAACAACAAGGAAGAGTTTTACACCGCCAGCCAGGAGATTCTCTTTGACAACACCCGTCAGAAACTCAGCTTCCTGTACGATAAGGGGTCGGAATATGCTTCCGGCAACTATACGGTAGAGATTTACGCGCAGGACTACTTGATCGGCTCTGCCCAGTTTGTGGTGAAGTAAATGAAGCTAGAAGCTAGAATCTAGAATCAAAGGTGTGGTTGGGAATACGGAATTCGGAATACAGAATCCGGAATGTCTCGGCAATGCGCCCAGAACCGGTAGCCGGTAACCCAACACCTAGTTCTCAGTGTAACCGAGGTCAAAATAGGCCTAAATCCCGCTTTTTTGGCGGTCCCATGCCTTGTTTTATCAGA
>JAYRXB010000123.1:0-15209 GCA_041917735.1 Cyclobacteriaceae bacterium | reverse complement strand
GTTGTAGGGATGGTGAGAAGAAACAGAGAAGAAGTTGGTATAGAAGGGTTCCTGGAAGGTTGCCATTTTGTCTGCATAGAATTCGAGGAATTTATGGTCCCAGATTCCCCAGATACCATCGTAGTCGGCATCGTTTCCGTACTCATCCTTACCAAAGTAGTCATCAAAGCCGCACGTGTTGGCAAATGCCTGGAATCCCATGGATCCATTCGGCGCCCCGTGAAAGAAAGCGGTATAGTATCCTTTTTCCTTCAGGAGCGCGGCCATGCTGGTTACCCGGTTGCCGGAATAATGCGACAGCACAAACGGCACTTCGATTGCCGGTATGCTGCAGATAACACTCGGCATCGCATCGATGGACTTGCGTCCGTTGGCGAAAGAATGGGCAAACGTATGTGAACGACCGGCGAGTGAATCGAGGAAAGGTGTATACCCTTTGTACAGACCACCCTCCGCGCCGGCATTGTAAAATCCAAAAAATTCCTTCGAGAAACTCTCCAGGATGATAACCACCACATTGCGCGGGGTAAACGGTATCGAATCGCTGGGGTAATGCACCGGCGAAAAGATGGTTTCCGCCTCTGTATCGGTAGCGAAATAATGGGCCTTTTGAACGATGGGTGTTCGTGCCGTCCGCAACAGCGCGAACGGTGTGTTGAGTACAAGGTTGATGTCTTTTGGAACCGTGGCGTACTGGGCGGCATTACTTAGCGTAATGGGCCGTGTGCTTTCGCCAAATCCACCCCGGATACCGGCGATGACCAACCCGACGATGACCAGCATCATCAGGACCCCACCCCCATAAAATAGCCGGGGATCAGAAGTCTGTGGGCCGGTGATCCGGATGCGGGTAATTGCGCGGTACATGATCCAGACCAATACCACTACAAAGAGCAGGGCATACCAGTAATCCAGCAGAAATTGCCCAAAGAGACCCGGGATATTCTGCTCATTCTCGAATTGACGAATAACGCTCAACGTAGTCCGTCGAAGGGTATACCGGTAATAAACGGTATCTGCAATGTTGGCTATCAGCCCCAGCGTATTGGTGAAGAGGAACAGGCCACGCAGGAACCGCTGGTAGCCCGACCGGAAACGGAATCGAAACGGGATGATCATCAACAAGATGAACAGGAGGTTCAGGTACAGGACTGCTGTAAGGTCGAAGCGAAGGCCTCCCCCGGCGATCTTGCCAAATCGCTCGATCGTCATGCCCGGAAAGAAATCGTGGTTGAATGCCAGGAAGGTCACGCGGCAGGTGGTGTACAGTAGCATCAGCAAGCCCATCGAGGCTGCCAGGGCAACGTAAAGGTTACCCCTCCAGTGGAACTCACTGATCGTCTTGCTGATCCAACGCTTCATCTGTCCAAACGGAGACTACGCTCCAAAATGTGTCGAATTTGAACACGCAAATTACGTGAAGTGGCGTTATCCCCTTCGGCCAAATGGCCATTTTCTGCTAGATTTGTAATCCCACATACAAAGGGAGCACTAACCCAACCTGTGACCTAGCCCGTGTACCGCCTGCGAGGAATTTTATTGGGTGCATGTATTGCCGGATTGGCAATTCCGCTCTATGCCCAAAACGTAGAGTCGTATGGCATATTTGGTGGAATGAACGTTCCGGTCACCATTGACCAGGGCCTGGCTAACGACCCCCGTTACATATCGAAGTTCTCTGTTCGGGGTACCCCCATTGGCTTTTACTACGGTTATGACCGGCCAGGCCTCGGGTTCTTTGTATCACCCAACTACATGACAATCGGCCAGACCTATATCATCACCAATACCACCGGTGGCCATGTGGGTACGCGTGACATCAACCTGAGCTACCTCAGTGTACCGGTTGGGCTCAAGTTCCACCTTAACAGCATGGCCTTTTTCCGGCTAAGCCTGGTAGCTGCTCTCGACTTTTCCTTTCTTGTTGATGGGAATGAAACACTGACGCATGCTGCTGCCAAACTCCGGTATCCGGCTGGCGTGTCCGTTCCTATTGAGCCGGGTTACACGATAGCGTATGATGGGGTTTTCGTTCCCGAAGTTTCAAACCAGGTCTATGTCTCCAAAGACAAGTTCAATTCCTTTCAACTTTTCGGTGGCGTCGGCATGCGATTTGATTTGGACTTGAGCGAACGCTGGAGCGTGATGGCTGACGGCCGCGCCAATTTTGGACTGCTGGATCCGCGCACCGAGGAATACATCAATCAACTGAAAAATCCTTCGGGCCCTCCTGACGTACAGGGTAACCCCGGGGCTCCCGACTTGTATGGGTCACGCCGGGATGTTTATCTATCCTTCACGTTGGGCGTAGCAAGGATCATCACCACGAAGCCAAAATTCAAAGCCCGTCAGTCGGCGCCGATTCCGAAAATGTCGTACCCGAAGTCCAAGAAGAAATAAGTACGGCTAGCTCTTTTCCGAAGGCACAATAACCAGGGGAATGTTGATGTCGTTCACCAACTCAGCAAAAGATTCCTCTGCTACCTGGCTCTTTCCCATCACAAGCATGACCACATTGCTCTTGCGGGCGTGGTCAAGAATGCGGTCACGAAGAAAGCCTACTTCACTGTTAAAGTCGTAGGTAAGTCTGCTGTCTCTCAGATGACCTTCAATGAGGTTCTCAAAACGCTCAGAAGCGTCGCGATCCATGTCTTTCTTGGTCATTACCGCATTGTCTTTCCTCCTTACCTGGTCAAGTCGGTAGGGATAAAGCACCGACACATGCAACTGGTGCTTTTGCGCCTCGGGTATCGCCCATAGCAGCGCCTGAAGAGAAGCGTCCGAGAAATCAGTGATGTAGAGAAGGGATGGAGCAACCGGGGCAGCCATGGGAACATTCTTCACCCTACAAACCTAGTTGTAGCCTGCAGCGCGCAGCCCCCGAATTCATCATGGTGAAGAGTGATTTTAGTCATATTTTTGTCTCTTATGGCGGAGAAAACGACCACGCTCTTCGGTATGCCGGTGATTTCCGGCGAGGCTCTGAAAGAAATCTTTCAGAGCATGATGGAGGGATTCGTGGTGGTCGACCGTGAGGGCATCATCCTGGTCGTCAACCCGATAGGCGAAAAGATGTTTGGCTATGGAACGGGTGAACTGATCGGCAAACCACTTGAACTGTTGCTTCCGGAGCGGTACCGGGGCAAACACATGCAACTGCGGCAGGAATTCAATGGCAAACCTGTACCCCGCCGGATGGGACTGGGTAGAGACCTGATGGGGATTCGAAAGGATGGAATCGAATTCCCCGTAGAAATCAGCCTCAGCTACTCCAATGCCGGAGGCACATTCATTGCCATTGCCTTCATCAGTGACATCACCTTGCGAAAGAAAGCCGAGGAAGCCCTTCGTCAGAGCGAGGAGCAGTTGATCGTCTATGCAACCGAACTGGAGAAGAAAGTTAAGACACGGACGGAAGACCTGAATGCCTCTATCCAAAACCTGGAAAAAGAGGTTGCAGAACGCAAGAAAGCCCAGGAAGAGGTACTGAAGGCACTGGTCAAGGAGCGCGAATTAAACGAGATGAAATCCAAGTTTGTCTCCATCGCCTCCCACGAATTCCGAACGCCATTGAGTACAATTCTAAGCTCCATCTCGCTCATTGATCAATACCGGCAGGTTGGCCAGTTGGAAAAAATCGACAAGCACATCGCACGGGCACGAGCATCGGCCAATCACATGACCTCCATTCTCAACGACTTTCTGTCGGTGGGTAAACTGGAAGAAGGCAAAGTGGAGATCATCCGGGAGCAGGTCAATGTCAGCGACCTGCTTTACGATATCGCCGAAGAGATAAAGCTCATCATCAAGCCAGGCCAGTACATCGAGATGCAAATACCGTCGGATATCGCATCCATTTACACCGATTCGCGGATGCTCCGGAATGTGCTATTCAACCTCCTGTCCAATGCCAGCAAGTATTCGGAGGAAGGCAAGTCCATCCAACTTTCGTGCACCCGTACTCCCCAAGGCCTTCACGTCAATATCCGCGACCATGGCATTGGCATCCCGGAAGAAGACCAACGCCATCTCTTTGAACGATTCTTCCGGGCCAGCAATGCCATCAACATCCAGGGTACCGGCCTTGGACTGAACATCGTTAAGCGGTATCTTGACTTGCTAAACGGGTCTATATCCTTTTCCAGCGAATACGGCAAAGGAAGTACATTTACCATCCAATTACCCATACAGCCCTCATGAAAAAAGTCCTCCTCATAGAAGATAATGCCGACATCCGGGAGAATACCGGAGAAATTCTCACGCTCGCCGGTTATGATGTTATTACCGCCGAGAACGGTAAAGTCGGTGTCCACCTCGCGCAGGAACAAAGCCCCGACCTGATCATCTGTGACATTATGATGCCGGAGCTTGACGGCTATGGTGTGCTGCACATCCTGAGCAAAGCCCCCGACACAGCCCGCATTCCATTTATCTTCCTGACTGCCAAAACCGAGAAGGCGGATATCCGCAAGGGCATGGAACTGGGCGCTGACGATTACCTTACGAAACCCTTCAGCGACACCGAACTATTAAACGCCATCGGCACCCGTCTACGCAAGCACGCCCTTCGCGTAACCGACTACACCACCAATGCGGAAGGGCTCGACTCGTTCATCCGGGATGCGCAGAAGGTCCTCAACCTGAAAGACCTGTGCAAAGACAAGAAGGTCAAGCAATACAAGAAGAAAGCCGAGATATTCAGCGAAGGCGACATTCCCCAATCGGTGTATTACATCAAGTCTGGTGACGTAAAGACATTCAAGTCACACCAGGATGGGAAAGAACTCATTACCGACCTGTACAAGGCCAACGACTTCTTCGGGTTTGAACCGATCCTTGAAGGTACCGATTATCATGACTCTGCCGTGGCGATGCAGGATTCCGAGATCATCGTTATCCCAAAGCACGATTTTCTCACGCTGCTGTACAGCCACCCGGACGTCGCCTCAGGCTTCATCTCCCTGCTGTGCCGTAAAGTGGCCGAGAAGGAAAAACAATTGCTCAACCTGGCGTACAGTTCCGTCCGGCAGCGAACCGCCGATGCCCTCCTGAAAGTGACGCAGCTGAAGGACCAAAAGGACAAGATCAATATTTCACGGGATGACCTGGCCAAGATCGTGGGCACCGCTTCAGAATCTGTGATCCGGGTCTTGTCCGACTTCAAGGACGAAGGACTGATCGAAATCGAAAGCGGAAAGATCCGCGTACTGCAACCGGCCAAACTCGAGAAAATCGTTCGTTGGAACGTTGTCCGTTAAGGACACACCACTTCGGTACTCGCCGACGCCGGGGTCATCGCCTGGGGGTGCACCATCACAGATCGAACCAATAAAAACACGCCCAGCAGGATCATCACCGCGGCGGTAACCCGCTGCAGGCTTACCTTCAGGCGCGAACTCACGAGCGACAACACGGCGGGAATACCCAGCATAACCGGCAGGGTTCCTGCGCCAAACAGGAGCATGAACTGAAACCCGGTCAGTGCATTGGGAAGTGTGACACAATACGTCAGCGCAAAGTACGTGAGCCCACAGGGCAATAACCCGTTGATGGCCCCCATCAGTACAAATGACGGGACAGACTTTGACTTTACCTGTGCCGCGAAAAGTGATTTGAGGGCATTTGCCAAACGCTGCAGGGCAGGTGTCAACACGGGAATCCGGATGACACTCACACCGCCAATACCCAGCAACACCAAAACCGCGCCGACCGCAGCCGACAACAGCGTCTGGTACTGTGTAAGGCCGGCAATGGCTCCCAACGAACCCACCAGTGCCCCGAGTAAACCATAGACAAGAATTCTACCCGCGTTATAGAACAACCGGGCAATTACGAACGAACGGGACATACCGGAAACAGCCAGCGCCAACGGGCTGCACATCCCCACACAGTGGAGACTTCCTGCCAGGCCAATCAACAACGCTGTCCAGTACATACTCAGAAGTATACCGTGTTTTCCAGAAAATACTCCTTACCGTCTTGAATCCACCGCATCCGTGCTTTGTACAAACCGCCCGGCAGGTCTTTCAACTGAATCCGCTGAACGGTCTCCGCGGTCGACAGCGTATACTTTCGGTCGAGTGTCTCATCGGAAGGGCGAAAGAGCTCCAACTCACCCGACGTCACCAGCGTCATGTCCGGATAACGAACCTCCAGTGCACCTTCCACAATTTCCAGGGTCGGCTTTTGCGCCAGTGCGTTGGTGTTTTTAATCCGATCTATCTGTTCCTGGTACTTGAGTTCCTGCTCGTAGTAATTGGCAGAAACCAACGGAACATCCTGGCGAACGCTGATGGTGACCAGCACGCCGATAAAGACAGCAAACAGTACGAAGGCCAGTACAATGGATTTTCCCCAGTTCATCGTGATGCGCTAACAGGTCCAATAAATTTAACCTTTACTTTCTCCAACAACACATCCCCCTGGTAAATTCCAAGAAACACCACCGTTCTGGCGGATGTGACCTTGGCAGCCGGGATGCGAATAAAGCACATCCGCTTCAGCAACACTTCCGGAGGCAGCTGGATGGCTGATCCTTCCGGAAGGATCACCGATGCCTCCGCGGGTGACTCCACCCTGACCTCCAGCGCCAGCGGGTCGAATGTCTTATTGACAAACTCAATGGTGTACAGGTTGGTAATGAATCCGTCGTCAGTACGCTGAAATAGCGTTCCGGGTACCTTCAACACACTGGTCTCCACATCGGAGCGCGTGGCCAGGGTGAAACTAAGCACGCTAATCAACGCCAGCAGCACCACGGAATAACCGATTACGCGGGGTGTGATCAGGCGCTGAATACCATTTTGAATGGAGCTGTATGAGGCATAGCGAATCAATCCTTTCGGCTTGTTGATCTTCGTCATGATATCATCGCATGCATCCATGCAGGCTGTGCAATTGACACACTCGAGTTGTGTGCCGTTTCGGATATCGATACCCGTAGGACACACGTGCACACAAAGCTTGCAGTCGATGCAATCACCGGTCTTGGGTGCTTCGGCCGAGGCGCGCTTCTTACGGCCCCGTGGTTCGCCGCGAAGCCAATCGTAAGCCACCACAATAGAATCCTTGATCAACAGAACCCCCTGCAACCGGCCATACGGACACACTACCACGCAAGCCTGCTCTCGGAAGTAGGCAAATACACTGTAGAATATTCCTGTGAAGGCCACCATGCCAATAAATCCCGCTACGTGCTCGGAAGGTGAATCCTGGATGATCTCCCAGGCTGCTTGCTTGCCGATCAGGTAAGCCATGGAAATGTGGGCGATCAGCAGTGACAATAAAATAAAAATGGTGTGCTTGAGGGTTTTCTTCCAGATACGATCGGCGGTCCATCCCATGCGATCCAAGCGACGTTGCTGATTGGCATCCCCTTCGATCCAATACTCGATCTTCCGGAAAACCATTTCCATGAACAAGGTCTGCGGGCAGGCCCAGCCACACCACAGCCGGCCGAAGACCACGGTGAACAGGATGACAAAGACAAAGAAAGTAATCAGCGTGAGGGCAAGCAGAACAAAATCCTGCGGCCAAAATACCTGGCCAAGAACCACAAACTTGCGTTCAAAAATATTCAGCAACAGGATCGGTTTACCTCCGATCTCCAGGAAAGGGCCCGCAAAAAGCAGGGCGAGCAGAATCGTTGTTACGATGATGCGCTTGTTGTGATAAGCCCCGGAGGGTTTCTTGGGGTAAACCCATATGCGTTTACCTGCCTTGTCAACCGTGGCAATGCTATCACGAAACTCTTCGTCAAACTGATAGAGTTCCTTGCTATGTTCGGCGGCTTCTGCGCCGGTTGTTTCCTGAGCCATTCACTACTTCCCTCCCATCGTCGAATCGGCGGGTGCTGTAGTGATTTCCGGAATATACTCCACACCCTGGGGTGCCTTCGGATCCTTCGGGTTGCTACCCTGGAGGCTCATCACATAGAAGGCAACGTCACGCACGTCCGTAGGGCTCATGACCTTACCCCAGGCGGGCATTCCCTTCTCCACAACACCATTCTTAATTGTTTGAAAAACATTCTTGATGGATCCTCCGTGGATCCAATATTTATCGGTAAGGTTGGGCCCCACCGCGTTGCCGCCACCATCCTGGCGATGGCAGGATTGGCAGTTGTTGCTGGTGAATACCTTTTGCCCATTGGAGAGAATGGCTGCATCGTTGGTATAGGTCAGCGTATTCTCGTCAATGGTTGCCACTGGCTGCGTAGCCCGGTAGGCACGCACCTGCTCAGCAGCTACCGCCAGTGAGTTTTCGTATTCCGCTCCAGACAACGGGAGTGATCCGAGGAAGTGGTAGATAATCATATAGATTACCGCCCAAATCATGCTGCCGTACAAGATACCCTTCCACCACGGCGGGAGGTGATTGTCCAGCTCACGGATGCCGTCGTATTCGTGGCCAAGGTCGATATCCTGCTCTTTGGAGACAGGAACGGATGCATTGAACTCATCCCAGAACTTTGTCCACCAGGAAACACTGGGTGTATAGGTAATGCCCAACTTCCGGGCACGCTCCCGCTCAGCCTGCTCCACAAACGCATTCAGGATCCGGAGCATATAAATGGCCACGGTGATCACAAGGATCAGTGTAACAAACAACAATCCGGTAACCAGGTAAAGTGGCATCATCGGGTGATTGATGGGATCATCCATGAAAGACTTGGCAGCAGTCACTTCCTGAGCGAATGCCGGTGCGGCAGTCACGATCATCAGGAGCAGGATCGCCGCTTTGCGCAGCGTATGACGGGAATCGAAGCGGCTTTTCATATCGGAATTAGGCGTAGGTTTCATAAATGAATCACTTGGTAGACAGGTCGAGGTTTTCCTTCGGAGCATCCTCCAGGGGCAATTGCTTCATCTTGCGGATGTAGCCCTTGTCGGCCGTTGCCACCCACCAGATGAGTACCAGGAAGAAGAGAAAGAATATCACAAAAGAGATGATCGGCCAGATGGCCACCTGATCAATACTCTGGAGAACGTCTTTATACATGGTGTTGAGGTTTTAACGTTCAGTTACTTTCTCTGCCTTGATATCCTTGCCCAGGCGCTGCAGGTAAGCAATGAGCGCGATGATCTCCGTCTCCGGGGCTACTTCGATCCCCTCCATATTCAGGTTCTCCGAAATCGCGGTGGCCTGCTTCATGAGGTCTTCATTGGCTACTTCCTCATAGCCATCGGCATACGGAACGCCTACAGTGCGCAGGGCGCTGATCTTGCCGGCTGTCTCCGTCAGGTCGATCGTTTGTTCAAATAACCACGGATACGCGGGCATGATGGAGCCGGTGGAGACGGCGTCCGGCGCAAGCATGTGGTTGTAATGCCAGGAATCAGAATACTTTCCAGCGGTGCGATGCAGGTCAGGGCCCGTCCGTTTTGAACCCCACAAGAACGGGTGATCATACACGTATTCACCGGCCTTGGAGTACTCGCCATAACGCTCCGTTTCCGACCGGAAAGGTCGTACCATCTGCGAGTGGCAGCTGACGCAGCCTTCCCGGATGTAAATGTCACGGCCGTGAACTTCAAGCGGTGTATATGGGGTGACCGATGCAATGGTCGGAATGTTCGATTTGATGAGGAAGGTCGGAATGATTTCCACAATACCACCGATGAGGATCGAGATAAAGGCCAACACCGTGAACAGGATCGGCTTGCTTTCCAACACACGGTGGTGCCATCCGCCTGATGTAGCTTCCGGGCGTGCGGCCAGCGGGGCTGCTTCTGCCGGTTCATTGGCAATAAAGCTGCCGGCGTAAGCGGTCTTGATCAGGTTGTAGGTCATGATAATGGCACCGGTGAGGTACAGGCCACCACCCACGGCACGGATCATGTGCAGGGGAATTATCTGAATCGTGGTCTCGAGGAAGTTCTTGTACACCAGGAACCCCTCCGGGTTAAATTCCTTCCACATCAGGCTTTGAACCACGCCTGACACGTACATCGGAAGGGCATAGAAGATGATTCCCAGCGTGCCTAACCAGAAGTGGATGTTGGCCAACTGCGTCGAGTAAAGTTTCGTTCCCCACATTTTCGGAACCAGCCAATACAGGATACCGAAAATCAGGAAGCCATTCCATCCCAGGCCGCCAACGTGCACGTGGGCCACGATCCAGTCGGTAAAGTGCGTAATGGCATTGAGGTTCTTCAGCGAGAGCAGCGGGCCTTCGAGGGTTGCCATGCCGTAAGCGGTTACGGCCACAACCATGAACTTGAGCACGGGATTTTCGCGAACGCGGTCCCAGGCCCCCCGGAGCGTCATCAGGCCGTTGATCATACCACCCCAGGATGGCGCAATGAGCATGACGGAGAATACGGTACCCAGCGACTGGGCCCAGTCAGGAAGCGCGGTATACAGCAGGTGGTGAGGACCTGCCCAGATGTAAATGAAGATCAGCGACCAGAAGTGAATGATGGAAAGCCTGTAGGAGTAGACCGGGCGGTCAGCTGCCTTGGGCAGGAAGTAATACATCAGGCCGAGAAAGGGCGTCGTCAGGAAAAAGGCAACGGCATTGTGTCCATACCACCATTGCACCAGGGCATCCTGCACCCCGGCATAGAAGGAATAGCTCTTGAGGAGGTTCACCGGCATCTCAAAGGAGTTGACCACGTGAAGCACGGCGACGGTGACGAAGGTGGCGATGTAGAACCAGATGGCCACATACATGTGGCGCTCACGACGCTTGAGGATTGTCCCGATCATGTTCCAGCCAAATACCACCCAGATCAGTGTAATCGCGATATCGATTGGCCATTCCAGTTCGGCATACTCCTTTGAGGTGGTGATCCCGAGGGGAAGGGTAATTGCCGCTGCCAGGATGATCAACTGCCAACCCCAGAAGTGAATCCAGCTGAGGGTATCACTGAACATCCGTGTCTTGAGCAGTCGCTGCATGGAGTAATAGACCCCAGCAAACATGGCATTCCCCACAAACGCGAAGATGATGGCGTTGGTGTGGAGCGGGCGAATGCGTCCGAACGTAGTGTACTGAAAGTCAAAATTGAATAACGGGTAAAATAGCTGGATGGCGATGGTGAGGCCCACCAGCATCCCCACCAATCCGAATATGACGGTGGTGATGATGAACGCCTTGACAATCTTGTTGTCGTAGCTGAACTTCTCTAACTCCATGATCGATGTGGTTTAGGTATTTGGATGACGCCAAAAATAGGGGGATGGGCAAAATTGAACACATGACTTTTGTCAGTGAAATACACCGGATTGCTCAGGCGGTATGAAGCGATAATCAGCCTGATGAGCGGGGCCCTTACTACATGAATGGGAGTCAACCGGGGTGAGCCGGAAAGGGTACCGCTGAACTTTCGCTGGGTCTCAGTGAACGGGGCCCAGGGAGAGCCCCAGTCGGTGCCGGAAGAGTGAGGCAATAGCCTGCGCGCGATAGACGGCCTCATCGGCTCTTGGTCCGTCGAAGTTTTGCCTGGCTGTCAGTGTAAACAGTTCCAGCCAGCGGTCAAAATGAGCCTCCCGGATGGCCAGATTCATGTGCTTTTGAAAGGGGTTCCCCTGGTAGCTGCCTTCGCCCAGGAGAATGGAGGCCCAAAAAGAATACATAACCGGCAAATGGGCCGGCCAGTCGACATGTGAAAAAACCGGGGAGAGCAGCGGGTCGCGGCGGACCAGGTCATAGAACCTATCCACCAGCCGAACCACGTCTTCCCGGCTTTCGATGTCCTTTTTAGGATCCGTCAACGAAATTACTTTTTGTCGGGAGGGAGAAGAACGGCGTCAATCACATAGATGATGCCATTCGACGCAGGCACCGTGCCGACGATGTTCGCTCCATTGACCGTGTACTTACCATCCTTCACACCGATGGTGATATTGTCCAGGTTGGCCTGGTTGATGGTCTGACCGTCTCGGAGGTTTTCCAACTTATAGCCACCAACCGCGACGTGGTATTCCAGGATGTTGCGGAGCGCATCTTTTGCCTCGGGCTTCAGCAGACCTTCTACTGTCCCGGCAGGAAGCTTGTCAAACGCCGCATTCGTGGGGGCAAATACCGTGAACGGTCCTGCATTCGACAGTTCATCCAGGTATTCGGCAGTCTTCAGGGCCGTTACCAGCGTCGTGTGGTCAGCCGATCCGGCTGCGACGCGAACGACGTCCTTCTGAGAAACATCATCCTTCACGTTGGATTGTCCTCCATCCGCTGCCGCTACGGTGGCATCGGCAGACGTGGTGGCATCCGCCTGACCTCCACCGGTGGAGCATGAAACAAGGAACGCACCTGCCAAGGCCAGGGTCAATAGGTTGTTTATGGTTTTCATAGTTGCTAGGGTTTTGGGTCACTTCAGGGTCGAAATTATCAGGGACGCGCCCGTTCACCCATGACTTTCGTCAGTAATTAAAGGACAAATTAGTCCTTTTATACATCCTTCTTCAGAAACCGGCGAAGGGCATACAGCATGGGAATCAGGACCCAGGCCAGGAGCAGCCCGAGGGAATATCCAATACCCAGGGACGTGCCGAAAAACTGCTTCAGGAAAGCGCCGGTGTAGCCCATCAAGGCCGAAATATCCAGCTTCAGGAGGATCACCATTCGGGCCAAGTCAACCGGATTCAGGGAAATCAGCGCCAGGGTCACTTTCTCCATCGGGTAATCACTGAAGGAGTAGATGATGTATAGCATGAAGCCGTCATAAATGAGACTGAAGTAAAACCAGAAAAGCAAGGCCACGCCTATACCCTTTGCCTTGTCGCGCGTACTTACCGAAGCGGCGAAAGCCAGCGCTACAAACACCCAGGTAAGCATCAGCCCGGATGCCAGGAGGTAGGCCGCTCCCACATCCCCACCCAACACCAGGACCGGCACTCCCACCCCGACACCATAGGCGGCTGAGAGTGCCAGGCAAATGGCCAGGAATTCGCTGAAGAAAATAACCTTCCGGTCGATGGGCTGCGACAAGAGGAGCTCGATGAACTCGTAGGAATTGAAGAAGTAGATGGTCGTAAAAATGATGCTGACCAACGGCACCACCATGAGTACGATGTTCAGCAAACTAAGCACCGCCTTGCCCGGGTCGCTGTCGAGGCTGAACAGGCTGAACGTGATGACCAGCAGGAAAAGCGCATAGAACAGCACAAAGCGATTCCGCAGGATGTCGTAGATGGCGTGCTTGGTTAGTCGTAGCATCATGGCTTCACCCGGAAATTGTTGCGCATCATACCAGCAATGGCCTTTCCCAGTTTGTCTTCACCCGTCTCCTGCTTCAATCCGCTCATGGTATTTGTATACCGAACGACGCCATCTTCAATGTAGAGCAAGTCGGATGACAACTCATCCAGGTCGCTGAGGATGTGCGAGGTGATCAGGAATACTTTCCCCTTCTCCTTTTCCCGCAAAATTTTCTCCTTCAGCGTTTCCACTGAAATGGGATCCAATCCTGCCGTCGGTTCGTCGAGGATCAGGATGGCGGGATTGAAGAGAAAACTGATGGCCGCAGATACTTTCTGCCGGGTACCACCCGAGAGTGTATGCATCCGCTTATGGTACAATTCTTCCAGCTTCAAGGAATGAATCAACTCATCATCGGTGCTACCTGCGTCCGGCCGGAGGTCGCGAATCATCTTCAGGAGTTGACCGATCTTCATATTGTCCGGGTAACGCCCGATTTGAGGCATGTATCCAATCTGCCGGCGGTAGTTCCAGTGCCCACGGATGGAACTGCCATCCACGTTGATTGTCCCGGAATCCGGGAGCACCATCCCGAGAATACTCTTTATCAGGGTAGTCTTGCCGGATCCGTTCGGGCCGATAACGGCGTACGACTTCCCTTTCTCGAAGGTCGCGCTCACGTCGCGGAGAACCTCGAGCTTGCCAAAGCGCTTACAGACATTCTTAACCTCGATCATAGGAACGCATGGCGGGTTGTTCATCCTTCAGGTTCTCGGGTGTCATGGCGGGCACCACTTTCTCGGCTCGATCGAGCAGGAACACCAGGAAGCTGCGCCACAGCAGGACAGCCGTGGGCATGCGTTCCACAATCATTCCATAGAGGCTCACGGGATGAAACGGAACGTCTCCTACCCCATCGCGGTTGATGTCATAGCCTTCGTACTTATCCCAGTAATTGCTGGAGATGGAATTGAGGGATAGCGATCCGTTGGTTGCTACATCGAATGTATTCCGGACGAAGTTGTTGCGCGTGAGTGTATTGTTGTCGCAACTGGCCTGGATCTTCAGGGCCCATCCGTTCTCCCGAAACTCATTGTCCTGGAGAATGCATCGGCTGGATCCTTCCATGTAAATACCAACTGTATTGACGTTGAACTGGCACCTTTCAATACGGCTATCGGAAATGTCTTTGAGCAGCAGCGCATACGAGGCCGCGCCCTGGTTATGCTCAAAGAGGTTGCCCGTCATTGTCACACCCCGCGTATACATGATGGCGACTCCCGACCCGTTATTGCGGAACGTGTTGCGGTGATACTCATCTTCATGGGAAAACATGAAGTGCAAACCATACCGCAGGTTCTGATGGCTATAGTTCTCTTCGACTTTGGAACGCGTGACAAACTCAAAATAAATGCCATCTCGGTGACTCGTGACCGTATTCTTGCGGATGGTGATGTGATCGCACTTCCACAAGTGAATGCCATTTCCAACATCCTGCTCTGCCCGGGCACCGGACGTTCCCCGGAGAGTGTTTCCTTCAATGAGGGTCTGGGTGGAATTGGAAAGGTGAATGCCAAAAAAGGTTTCTTCAAACTGATTATCCAGGATTTTCATCCGCTGGACATCCAGCCCTTTAATGGCGGCGATGTCATTAATGCTTGCTGAGCCGGTGTTGATGAGCCGGAATCCGCGGATTACCACATCCGGGCTGGCTACAGTAAAAATCTCATACTTTCCTTCCCCATCAATTACGGGGTACCCTACACCAATGAAGCACATGGGTTTGCGCACCAGCAAATTTCCCTCCCGGTAAGTACCTGGATGAACCTTTATGGTATCGCCCGGTTGTGCCGCTGCAATGGCGGCTTGAATGGTTGCAACGCGTTGATTAGGCCCTACCGCAATCACCTTGGCCCAGCAGGCAGGCCACCCGGCTCCAAAGACAAGGAAGAGAAGGAGTCGTGTTGCAGTCGCCATGAGGCAATTTACTTGAACTGCGTCGTAACTTCTGCCCATCCCAGCAGAATGCCACCATTCTCCCGCTTGAATTGCATGGCGTCCTGGT
>JAYRXB010000122.1:0-3198 GCA_041917735.1 Cyclobacteriaceae bacterium | reverse complement strand
GGCTTGCTTCAATTTCACCAACAATGCCATCGCGCTGGCCGGGAAGCGCCTGAAGGAGATCGGAATTCGCAAAGTGGTGGGTGGACAGCGAAAGGAGTTGATGCTGCAATTCTTGTCCGAGACGATGGTGTTCTGCCTGCTGGCGCTCGGCGTGGGGCTTTTGCTTTCTGACGCTTTTGTGGCCGGCTGGAATTCGCTTTGGCCCAACATAGACCTTAAAGTCACCTACCTGGATAACCTGCCCTTCTTTTCGGTGCTCCTGGGGTTGGTTTTCATCACAGCTCTGCTTGCCGGTGGCTATCCGGCCTTCTACTTGTCCTCATTTCGCCCCATCCAGGTCCTTCGTGACCGTGCGACACTGGGTGGGATGAACTGGCTGACCAAAAGTTTGCTGGTTGTCCAGTTCAGCATCTCGCTGGCAGCGTTGATTTTTGCCATCGCATTTTATTTCAATTCCCGGTATCAACGTTCTTTTGACCTTGGCTATGCGTACAGGTCTGTCATACAGGTTCCGGTTTCCGATGGTGAGCAGTTTGCCCAGATGCGCGATGCCCTTCAGGCCACTGCTGATATCCAGGCAGTCGGGGGTGCAGCCCACCACATTTATTCCAGTTCGTCCAAGGCGTCGGTGCGTCTTACTGCCGGTAACGAAAAGGAGGTTGATCTGCTCAATGTGGGTGAAGACTATTTTAAAACACTGAACATCCGGGTGCTCTACGGCAGGAATTTTGAGAAGGACAGGGCTTCTGATCTGCAAGAAGCCATCGTTGTCAATGAGGAGTTTGTACGGCAGTTCAAGATGGACAACCCGGTTGGGCAGCGCGTGATGCTGGGTGACACACTGCAGACTTTTGTGATCGGGGTTGTGAAAGATGTATACCTGGCGGCGCTCTTCCAGCCGCTTTCGCCGGTTGTATTTCGTTATGTGCCGGCCTTCGAGTACAGGTACCTGGTGGCTGCCGCGCCGGTTGCGTCGCTGGATAAAGTCAATGAGCAAATGAAGGCGGAATGGAAGAAATTGTTCCCCAACGCGCTGTACCCGGGCCGTCGAATGGAGGAGCGCATGGTGATGGCGTTGGATCATTTTGACAGTGTGGTCATCATTTATACGTTCCTTGGATTCGTGGCCATCATCATGTCGGTTTCAGGGCTTTTTGGTTTGGTGTCGCTGAACCTGCAGAAGCGCACCAAGGAGTTGGGCATTCGCAAAATCCTGGGAGCCCCCGGCGGCCATATTTTGTATCAAGCCTCCCGGGTATTCCTGGTCATCATGCTCATTTCGAGCCTGGTCGGAGGATTGGCAGGCTCCGTCATGGTCAATGCGTTGATGGACAGCGTTTGGGAGTATTATGTGGCCATCGATTTCAGGATCATTGCTTCGGGCGTCCTGATCATTTGCCTGATCGCGACGTTGACCATCGCATCGCTGATCCGACGCGTGACCGTGTCAAACCCGGTTGAGTCGTTACGCCACGAGTAGCTCTACCGGGCGACCGGGTGTGCGACCGTGCCGGTGTAAACCGGAACACAATCTTTCCCGACAATCGCATCGACGAAGTTGATGACGGAGCCCAGCAAGGTCTTGGCCACATTGAGTTTGCCGGTCTTCATCTTTCCAAACTTCCCGTAGAGCCGCTGGTCCATGAGGGCGCACCCATTTTTGTCAACCACAGCGACCCGGATGCCGGGGATGGAGTCGTTCGCCATGTCAATGCTGCCGGAAAAGCTCAAGCGGTTTTGAACGGTCGCAAAAGCCACATCTTCGGTCGTCAGCAATTGTTTCTGGAAGTTCCAACGGGTGCGAAGTTTCGTCACCTGGGTGACCTGGTTGGACTGGAGGCCGGCTGATGCCAGCACCACAAAGTCGGTGCCCTTGGTGGCCACGATACCCACCGGGCCGGCCAGCACCACGGCGCCGATGTCGGCAAGGTTGATCCGTTGACTTTTTTGGAATTTCCGCAGCAGGTCGTCGATGTCTACACCGTAGAATCGCATCGAATCGGCATGCACATCCAGGCTGCCCTGAAGGTTTTCCCGAAGCGCCGGCCAGTTACTTCCTTTGGTGGTGAGTTCGACGGAATAGTTTACGGGACCTTCGAGGAGTTTGCTCTTGTGAAACCGGCTGATGACTTTTTCGATGGGCAAGTGCTGTGCGTCGTAACGAAGCCGCCATGTTGGCTCGGGGCTGCTCAGGTCCAGTTCCAGCCGACCCTTTTGCTGTGCTCCGTCGGTTCGGTTGACGAGGTCGGCCATCAAACGATCCTCCTGGCCTTCCAGTGCGAGGGAAACCGTAAGGTCAAAGAGTCCTGGCACTTTCAGCGTTCCGGCAGTGACGTTTCCGCGTACGGTACGAAGCCCGGTGATAGCACCTGAATTCGGCGGATGCTGAAAGAAGAGCGGTTCGAGCGCAGCGTCCAGCTGGTCTGCGGCGAAAACACGGCCATTCGACATAGCGAAGTTGAATCGGCTATTGGTGAGGGTGAGGTTCCGGAAGTCAAACGGATAGGCGACAAAGGAAGACGAGAGATCCAATTCAGCATCCAGGATGTCCATTTGATTGGCTTGCGCCAGGTTCTTCGTGGTCGGCCTCCCGGCAATTTTGTCGATCAGGCCGGACACGTACGGCCAGGGGAGTTTGGTGATGCGGATTTTCGATTGCGTGATTACCTCCTGGTTGCCGGGAAAGGCTGTGACCCCCGAGAGCTCAACCCGTCCTTCGGGAAGCCGCAGGTGGAGATTGTCTAACGTCAGTTGGTAGCGGTCCGCTTCCCGCAGCAGCAGGCCTGAAGCGGAAAAGGCGCGGATATCCGGAAGCGTATCCAGCCGGGCAACGAGATCCTTGATCGAGAATCGTAGTCGCGCCCGATCCGCAGCAGTGTCTGTTTCGGCGCTGAGCCGGAAGCTGAGGGCTACGTCCGACAGGCGCTCGTCCACAATGGGGCGTTGGGCGGAGTCCGGAAGGATGTCGCGCGTGTACAGGTGATCGACCTCGAGGGAACCCCGGGCATCCAGGTTGCGCTCATCCTGAAGAAGTCGATGAATGAGGTTTTCTACAGTGGCATTCACGCGGAAATCGGATGACGCATACCGCCCGCGCAGGTGAACACTGGCCTGGTTGTTTTGGTTTTCAATGGTGCCCGACAGACCGGAAACGCGCTTTCCATTTCGTGCCAAAGTGAAAGCGACACTGTCAACCTT
>JAYRXB010000121.1:0-2611 GCA_041917735.1 Cyclobacteriaceae bacterium | reverse complement strand
TGATGCGCGCTGATTTCACTTCCATCTTCAACCAGATTGCCGACGGTCTCGCGGATCAGTCGTTCGCCGTCATCGACAACTTTCTCAGTGCACCGGAGGCTATGGCCATTTTGGAAGGAGACGAATTTGCCAACCACAAGTTACATTTTCGAAAAGCCGGAATCGGAAAGATCGACAAGCAGATTCTCGAAGGTGTTCGGGGCGACTACATCCAATGGATTGATCCCGCGGTGGCATCCCCTGCTGAACGGGTATACCTGGACCGGCTCAATGACTTGTTGCGGTTCCTTAACCAGGCATTGTTCCTCAGCCTCAAGGATATCGAAATCCACCGTACAGTTTACCCGGTTGGTACGCGGTATCAACGTCACCTCGATCAGTTCAGGGTGGATGATCACCGTAAACTATCCGTGATTTGCTACCTGAAGCCGGATTGGAAGCCCGAACACGGTGGCCAATTGCGCCTATACCTCGATCAGGGTATGCTCGACATTCTGCCTGAACGCGGAAAACTCGCCATCTTCCGAAGTGATCTCATTGAACACGAAGTCCTTGTTGCAACCCGCGAGCGGTATAGCCTTACCGGTTGGGCTACGGATCGGGCACCCCAGTTTCGGGGGTGACGATCACTTGGGAAATGCAGAAGCGTCTACCCCGGGCATGAGCTTCAATGCGTTCTTGTAATAGATCTTCTTGAGGATATCGTCGGGCAAACCTATACCGTACATCCGCCAGAACGCATGATACCGCTTATGGTACGGGAAGTATTCGTCTTCGGTCTCCAGCACACGGAAATAGGTCTCGTACTCCTGGGGTACCCAGCTGTCTTTGCCAAACAACACACGGTCCTGGTACTTGGTGAGAAAAGCTTTTGCTGCCCTCGGCTGTCGGCCCAATTCGGCGATCACGGCACCAATCTCGGTATACATGTTCGGAAATTCATCGAGTAACTGTCCAAGTCGCTTTAGGTCACTTCCGTACCATCCCAGGTGGGCGTTGATAAACTTGGTCTTGGGATGCTTGCGAAACAGGTTATGCTGCTGAGCAATTACTGTCTCCCAGGAAATGGAGTCCTTGTCATGGCGACGGCCCGGGAACAGCTTAAGCTCAAGCCAGCGCTCATTCAGGCTGTCGATCGGTTGCCAAAATTGGCGGGGGTCCGCGGAGTGAATCAGCACCGGGATGTTCAGTTCACCGCACTTCTTCCAGATTGGATCAATGCGAGGGTCATCGATAGGTATAACCTTGCCGGATTTGTCGCGAGAGAAGAGGCCGAGGCTCTTGTAAATCTTCAGCCCTTTGGCACCCCGGCGCACGTCATCTTCAATCTGCCGCGACTGCCGCGCTGCCCACTCGGGGTTATCAATATCGGTGAAGTCAACGTTGGTGAACAATATAAAGCGACTGGGGTACTGCTTTTTAATGTTGTCGATGGACTTCTCCAGGTGATCGCCAGAACTCCGAAACCCCCGGCCGCTGAGGTTGACCATGATGCCCATGTTGAGTTTGTCCATCTCAGCGATAAGACCGCTGAGGTCTGCACTGTTCATGTTGCCCTGGTGATTGTGGATATCCACAAACGGAAATTTCGATCGGGTCAGTCGATGCTCCTCAGTCTTTAGGGTAGAAGGAGGGTTATATCCTTCAAAATCCATTTTCATTTTGAGCGGTGTCCCATCCTGGGCGAAAACTCCGGCGGACACCAAACAGAAGAGAAACAAACGAATCGTATGCATGGGTGGCTCAATTGGGGTTGTAAGAAAGCAAAAATATGTCGAAGGAAATTACCCGATTACGTCAACGGTACCATAACCCTCCCCGGCTAACTCCCGTAGAATACTGTAGGAATTGTATGAAACGCCTCATCTCATTTTCGGTGTTCCTCCTGCTCATCCTGATTGCCGCCTGGGCTCGGAGTCGGGCGCTCACCATTTCGGCGCCCACCACGGAGACCGTAACCGCTCAAGCAAGCACACCCTGACCGTTTCTGGCGCTGGTTCCGGAGGCCATGCATCACGCGGATTCTTTCTAAATTGCTAGGGAATCCACAATCATGATCCGTCCATTACTGCTACTTGCTGGTCTTGTTTTATGCCTGTCCCTGAATGCCCAGGGGCCCGATCCATTGGATGCTGCAAGAAAAAAGTTTCAGGCTAAAGACTTTGCCGGCGCCAAACAGGACCTGACCAAACTGCTTGATGCGGCCCCCAAGAACAAGGAGGCATTGCTCCTTCGCGGGCAGTGCCGGGTCCAGCTGGGCGATCTTTATGGGGCGATTACCGATCTCACCCAGGTTGTTGAAATTGATTCGGTACATGCGGACGCCTACAATTACCGTGGCGATGCCAAAATCAAGTTGGGTGACGATGAAAGCGCACTGGATGACTTAAACCGTGCCATTCGCCTGAAGCCGGCCGTCGCAGATTTTTACACCAACCGGGGATTCGCCAAATACAACCTCGAAGACTTGCAGGGCGCCTACTTTGATTTTTCCAAAGCCCTTGAGCTTGGGCCACCGGATGCAGACAAGTTCTTCAACCGCGCTCTTGTAAAGGCCGAGTTGGGTGAATTTGTCAGTGCCATCGACGACTATACACGTGCCATTGAGTTG
>JAYRXB010000120.1:0-6626 GCA_041917735.1 Cyclobacteriaceae bacterium | reverse complement strand
GAGGGAACCGCCTTGCCGGAAGCAGACGCCGTTGTCCTGGCCATCCCGGTCAACGCTATCAAGGCCTTGCTGCCGGGTATCCTGGATGCTGTTCGGCCGGAGGCGACGGTCATTGACTTGGGCTCGACTAAGTCGGTCATTGGGCGGGCGGTGGTAGCCCACGCCCGAAGAAGTCAGTACGTGGCAGCACACCCGGTCGCCGGCACAGAAAACTCTGGGCCACATGCAGCGGTTCGCGGGTTGTTTCAGGACAAAGTCAATATTATCTGCGACCCGGAACGCTCCGGGCCTCGTCACCTCCAGGTCGCAGAAAACATTTTTTCGATGCTTGGGCTGAAGACTATCTTTATGGGGTCTGACGAGCACGACAAGCATGTGGCCTACGTTAGTCACTTGTCGCACGTCAGTTCATTCTTGCTCGGTCAAACCGTGCTTGACATGGAAAAAGATGAAAAGCAGATATTCAACCTGGCCGGCAGTGGTTTTGCCAGCACCGTCCGGTTGGCCAAGAGTTCGCCCGACATGTGGACGCCGATAGTGGAGCAGAATGCGGAATACCTTGGACAGGCCCTTGCCGAGTACATTATGCACCTGCAGCGCTTTCAGTACCACCTGATGAAGCGAAACACCCGCGAGATTCACGCCATGCTTCGCGAGGCGAACCAGATCCGGCGGGTGCTCGACAGGCAAGCGCACGAACCGAAAGCAGAAATAGTTGTTAATGAATAGAAGAGATCCGAAATGAACGACATGAACACATCACCCGCAACCATCAGCGGTACGTTTGGCAAAAAGCGACCGTTTGTCATCAGCGGCCCCTGCAGCGCCGAGACAGAAGCACAAATGATTACCACCGCCCTGATGCTGGCAGCCACCGGAAAAGTGGACGCACTGCGCGCGGGGATTTGGAAGCCACGGACCCGGCCGGGTCAATTTGAAGGCGCCGGCCTGGAAGGGCTAAAGTGGCTGGCGATGGCCAAGGAAGAGACCGGGCTTCCCATCACAACCGAGGTTGCCAACGCAGGCCACGTGGAAGCCTGCCTGAAGGCCGGCGTAGATATTCTCTGGATCGGAGCGCGAACCACCGTTAATCCTTTCTCCGTGCAGGAGATTGCCGATGCATTAAAAGGTGTTGACATCCCGGTGATGGTTAAGAATCCGGTGAACCCCGACCTGGAATTGTGGATGGGTGCGCTGGAGCGCATGGAGCGTGCGGGAATCCGCAAGCTCGCTGCCATCCTGCGCGGCTTCTCCTCGTTTGAGAAAGGCCCCTTCCGCAATGCCCCGATGTGGGACCTGGCCATTGAGCTAAAGACGCGTGTTCCGGGACTTGAAATGTTTTGCGACCCAAGTCATATCTCCGGAAACCGCGAACTCATCGCCATGATCAGCCAGAAGGCACTTGATCTTGACATGGCTGGATTGATGATTGAAAGCCACCTGAACCCGGATGCAGCGTGGAGCGATGCCAAGCAGCAGGTAACTCCGGCGGCGCTGTCTACGCTCCTCGATGGCCTGGTGGTTCGGACGGTCTCCACCGACGATCGTTCCTTCAAGGATACCCTGGGCGTCTTGCGCGAACAGATCGACCAGATCGACGATGAAATCATGCAGAAGATGGCCAACCGGATGAAGATCTCCCGGCAGATCGGACAGTTCAAGAAAGACAATAATGTCACGATCCTGCAGGTGAACCGCTGGGAGGAAATTGTGCACACCCGCGTGGCACTGGGGAGGGCGATGGGTCTGGATGAGGGCTTTACCCGCGACCTGCTTCGGCTGATCCACCACGAGTCCATCCAGGTGCAGACCAGCGTTATGAATGAGTCCGGCGTCAAGGTTTAGCGGATGTTTCTGTCCCATTATATTTTGCCTACTTTTGTCCCGCCCAAATAACCGAACGTATGGCAACCACGGCTAGTTTCCGATTCTCCAATGTCCCGGAGCCTCACCGGATTCGCACGCGCGAAATCATGGTGAAGCACCCCGAGGTAAAGACCCTGATCAGCAAGAACCCGATGACGTTCGTCGCCATCCTGGGCCTGGTGGGAGGCATGGTCGCCGGCGCATGGCTGGTACGTGATGCGTCCTGGTGGATAGTTGTACTGGCAGCCTACCTCGGGGGCGCCTTTGCCAACCACGCGTTGTTTGTGATGATCCATGAATGCACGCACCACCTCTTGTTTAAGAACAAGGCCCTGAACCAGGTTGCGGCCATTGTGGCAAACCTGCCTCACACCTTGCCGAGTGCGATTTCGTTTGCCCGCTACCACATCAAGCATCATGCGTTTCAGGGTGTCCACGAACTGGATGCTGACTTGCCTGACTATTGGGAGGCAAAACTGATTAATCATTCCTTTCTTGGAAAGGCATTGTGGCTTCTTTTCTTCCCGGTCTTCCAGGCGATCCGTACCGTGCGGTTGCGCGAGATCAAGCCGGTGGATGGTTGGATTGTAGCCAACTGGATTGCGCAGATAGCATTTGACGTGGTCATCTGGATGCTGCTGGGCCCCAAGGCGTTCTTCTTCTTGCTCTTCAGTTTCTTTTTTTCAGTCGGGCTTCATCCGTTGGGTGCCCGCTGGATACAGGAACACTACCTCACCCTGGATGAGAAACAGGAGACCTACAGTTACTATGGTCCGTTAAATACCGTAGCCTTCAACGTAGGCTATCACAATGAGCACCACGACTTCCCGTCCATTCCCTGGAACAAGCTGCCTGACCTGAAAAAGCGGGCGCCGGAATACTATGATACCCTGAAGTATCACACCTCCTGGACGAAACTCTTCTTTCGATTCTTGTTTGACAGCAACATCTCGCTGTATCACCGCATCGTACGGCAGGAGCGTGGCAAGGTGGCGTTGAATGACGAGTCAAAGCCGGATACTGAGTTGGCAGCTACCAAAGCCGGATGAAGCCTTCCCCGATGATGCTTCGCTATCTTCTGAGCCTTGGACTGCTCGTTGTCCTGGGTTCACCGGTCTATGCTCAATCAAGGCAGGAAGAACAAGTCCTCGATATTTCCCGGCGAAAGTTTGGGTGGCTTATCCGCGGCCGGGCCGACTCATTGTCAAACGTGCTCGATGCCAAGGTGGAGTATATCCACTCCAACGGTTGGGTGCAGACGCGTGAGGATGTGCTGAATGACATGAAGAGCGGAAAGTTGATCTACCAGCAAGTGACCATCAAGTCCGCCGCCGCCAGAGCCTATGGATCAACCGTTGTGGTTACCGGACTGGGTACCTTTGAGGGAATCAATGCAGGAACCGCATTCAAACTTGACCTCCGGTATACCGAGGTTTATGTTATCTCGGATAACCAGTGGAAGCTCGTCAGCCGGCATTCCAACCGGATGCCCTGACGAAAACGGAACTTTTCACTGAGCCTCAAGGGGTTTCATGTAAGGTTTTAGGTCAAAATTCAATATATTTATTGAGTGAGCAGCCTAATATTGTATTCAAACTAATCACCCATGAAGACGATTGTCTTATTTTTTTTCATGCTCGGCACTTTTGGAGCCTCATGGGCTCAGACCGAGAGTTCAGAGCCCGATAACTACATCGTTGTAATTGGAGCTTTTTCGAACCCGGACAACGCAAGCCGGTTTCTGAAGCAAGCCAGGAAATACAAGGTGGAGGCCAAGTCTGAACTCAACAAGATTCGTGGCCTGTACTACGTGTATGTGATGCAAACCGGGGATAAGGGTTCAGCGATAAATGAAGCGGAACGGTTGCGGAAAGAGACACCCATGAAAGATACTTGGGTGTACAACGGCTCCCTGGGTGAAGTTCTTGTGCGCGTGCCGGAGCCAACGCCTGCACCGGTCCAGGCTGCCCCGGTTGAAGAAGTCAAAGTGGTTGTGGCTGAGCCGCCGCCCCCACCGGTGAAGACGGAAGAAGAGAAGATCAAAGAGGCCGTGGAGAGCAAGGCGATGGTTCTTAAGCGGGGTGAGATGGAGACGCTCCATCACCTTTACTTTTACAGAGACGCCGCAGTCCTCCGGCCAGAGTCCAAGTATGAAGTGGATCGGTTGGTAGAGTTGCTGAAAACGCATCCCCATGAGACGATTCGGATTCACGGGCATACCAATGGAAACGACAAGGGCCCCATCATCCGTCTTCCTGAAGGTTCCAAGGAATTTTTCTCCATGGACAATACCATTCAGGATTATGGTTCAGCCGTGAAACTCTCAGAGTTGCGCGCAACATTGATTCGCGACTACCTCGTGGCAAACGGTATTGCCAGTCACCGCATGAAGATTAAGGCATGGGGTGGAAAGAAACCTCTCTACGAGGTGGATGACGAGAAAGCAGAGGCCAACGTTCGGGTCGAGATTGAGGTATTGCACCCGGAATAACAGCAGGTCGGTTACCCTTCAGGCGTTCAGGCAGATTCAGGATACCCGTCACCCCGTGTGGCGTTTATGGGTATTTTGCTATCTTCGAAGATTGTAATGCTTCACCCCGGAAAGGTTATGAAACGCTGCCTCCCCCTGATCACGTTCTTATTTCTAGCACTACCTGCTTCCTTGCTTGCGCAGGCTCAGGAACACTATGTTACCATCGGCGTGTTCGCTATTCAGGATAACGCAGTGCGGTACACGGCCAAGGCAAACCAGGCTGGGTTCAACGCACAGTATGCCATCAACCCGGCCAGAAACCTGTACTACGTCTACCTCCTCCAGTCGTCGGACAGACGTAAAGCCGTTTCGTTCATGTTGAAGGTACGCGCTGAGTCAGCATATAAGGACGCCTGGTTGTTTATCGGGCGATTGGGTACTGAGCCAGCGGCTGAGGAAAAACCTTCGGCAAAGCCGACGGACGTAACCCCGGCGGTTGTGGCGCCTTTGATTGTAGAGGAGAAAAAGGAACCCGTGACGGAAACTCCGGCTGTGGTTGCAGAGCCCCGAAAGGATAGCGTGGCTGCGGTCGCGGTTGTTCCGGTCAAGCCTACGGTCAAGCGTGTGGTGAAGGGTAAATTGTTCATGTTCAAATTCATCAATGCGGACAATGGCAATGAAGTGCGAGGCGAAGTGCACTTTTCAGAGTCAAAGAAGGCTACGCAGTACCAGGCATTCAAGGCAGACACCGTGATCGATCTTCTTGCCCCCAAGAACGCTGGCGGGATCTATTACATCACGACCATCGCACCCGGCTATAAACCGCTGATGACACCATTTAACTATAAGGACCCGCTCCCGGTGTCAACGGGTATGGGTAACGAGGGGGAACTGATAATTCCCCTGAGCCTTGAACGCGCAAAACGTGGAGACTACATTGAGTTTACCAACGTAAGTTTCTACCGAAACTCGGTTATACTTCATCCGCAGGCCGAATCGGAAATGCTGGGCCTGGCTGACTTAATGAAGGAGCACAAGGGCTACGAGGTCCGGATTCATGGACACTGCAACGGGACGGAGTCACGCGATATCATTACCCTGGGCACCAGCACCAAGTTCTTTCAGAGCGACCCCGGGAATCAGAAGAAGCGGGCCTCGGATAAAGAACTTACCAACCTGCGCGCCGAGTTGGTGAAGCAATACCTGGTCTCCCAGGGAGTTGAAGCAGACCGAATTAAAACCAAAGGCGAAGGGGGTAAACTAATGATTTACCCACAGAACAGCGTGTATGCCAACTACAATGATCGGGTAGAGGTAGAGATTACGAGGCACTGATCCGTTCAGTACGTCATTGCCTTCAGGATGTCGTGTTTTGTGATAATGTGCACCCGCTCCTGATCGTCCCGAACAAGCAGGGCCTTGTTGTTTCGGTTTAGCATGGAGGAGAGGACGTCCAGTGTGGTGTCAAGAGCAACAAACTGCATGGGCTTGTCCATCAAATCGCCCACTTGACTTTCTGCAGCCTTCGGATCCGTAATGATCTTTTCCAGTATACTCGAAGAAGCGATGCTTCCGACAAACTCAACCTTGTCCACTACGGGTACCTGGTCAATGCCTTGCTGATTCATGATGCGGATAGCATCGACGATCAGGGCGTTACGATCTACCGTGAACAGGCCGGTCTTCTCTTTTCGTTTCCCAATGATATCACGGGCAGAAGCAAATGCACGCTCTTCCAGAAAGCCGTGGTCTTTCATCCAGTTGTCGTTGTAGACTTTATTGAGGTAGCGGGTGCCATGGTCGGGCAATAGGACTACCATGACATCATCCTTCTTAAGGTGTGTTCGGGCATATTCAAGGGCACCATGAATGGCCGATCCGCTGCTCCATCCTACAAAAAGCCCCTCTTCACGACTTAGCCTTCGGGCGGCAATAGCGCCGTCTTTGTCGGTTACCTTAATGAAGTGATCGATGACATCAAAATCGACGTTTTTCGGCAGGATGTCTTCTCCAAACCCTTCGGTCAGGTAGGGATAGATTTCATTCCGGTCAAATACCCCGGTTTCCTTGTATTTTTTGAATACTGAACCGTACGTATCAATTCCGACAGTGACAAGATTTGGGTTTTGCTCTTTAAGGTACCGGGCAGTGCCACACATGGATCCACCGGTGCCAACAGTAGCCACATAATGCGTGATTTTCCCACCCGTTTGTTCCCAAATCTCCGGGCCCGTGGCCTCATAGTGGGCTTTGGCATTGGATGGATTGTCGTATTGGTTGGGGTAGT
>JAYRXB010000119.1:0-2385 GCA_041917735.1 Cyclobacteriaceae bacterium | reverse complement strand
TGCGCAAGGAAACGCTGAGAAGCGGAGGCAGCTGGGATCAACACACCAATCTTCTGCGCGACTGGTGGCGGGAATGCATAAAGCCGGACAAAACCGTTCAGGATTACCTTGCTCTAGTAAAGCCTGAGTCGACGGACCATACGCAATTCATCAAGCACCTGGTTCGAAAACTCATACTGGGTAAAACGCCCATCAACGCGTGGTATGAAGAGCAGGATCTCTGGTGGGCCGAAGACCATGAGATCATCCGCAGCATGACCGACAAGACGCTGAAGTCACTGGATGATGATGGAAGCATTGAGATTCAGAAACTCTCCTTGAACTGGGAGGATGACAAGGATTTTGTCGAACGCCTCTTTACGGCAGCCGCCCAACTCGAATCGGAGTATCACACGCTCATTGCCAGTCACACGAAGAATTGGGAAGTGGAGCGATTGCCCCTGACAGACCGGGTAATCCTGCACATGGCATTGGCCGAAATGATTGCATTCCCCAATATCCCGGTAAAGGTGACCATCAACGAGTACATCGAATTGGCCAAGGAATACAGCACACCGAAAAGCCGCCAGTTCATTAACGGCATTCTCGACGTCCTCTCCAAGGAGTTGGTCCGCTTGGGCAAAATTCGCAAGAGCGGCCGGGGGCTTATCGACAACAAGTAGGGCAGATTTTGGCGCCCTCCCCCCTGTTACCCTATTCGGCCATTCGTTATCTTTGAACCCCTAACCGATTTCACCATGAGCAAGAATAGCAATAACGCCCTCATGGCCTTCCTGGCCGGTGCCGCAGTTGGCGCCATCCTGGGTGTGCTTTACGCCCCGGATAAAGGCTCGAATACACGCGAAAAACTTGCCTTCAGGCTCGACAAGTACAAAAAGATTCTGGAGGAATACCTGGATGGCATCGTGGCCGGCAAGGAGGCTCCGTCAACTTCGGAGGCTAAATCGCAGGGCCAAAAAGTAGTTTCGGAAGCCAAAGGAAAAGCCGAACGGCTTTTGGAAGACGTGGATGAATTGCTGGAGCAAATTCGCGGAAACCAGAAGAGTTAATGATTTGTTAAGGGTCCATGAGACCCCTGAATTCTGTATAATTTTACCGTCACTGAAAATCGAAAAACCATGAAGAAGAATCTCCTCCTGATCGCCTTCGTTGCCGGAGCTCTCCTTACGCTTGACTCCTGCAAGAACAAGGCCGACGAAAAACGGATCGCTGAACTCGAAAGCCGGCTGGCGCAGTTGGAAAACAATAAGGCCGCCAGCGCAGCCCAGGCTCCTGCACAACCACAGAGTGTGACCGAAGAGAAGCCGGACGGACCTCTCCCGGTAGCCACTTTCGAAACGACTGATCATGACTTTGGCACGATCAACGAAGGCCAGAAAGTAAGCCATACCTATAAAATCAAGAACACCGGCGAAGCTCCCCTCATTATTCAAAGCGCACAGCCGTCGTGCGGTTGTACCGTTCCCGACTGGACGAAAGAGCCCATCCCGGTAGGTGGTACAGGCTTTGTAAAGGCAGAGTTTGACAGCAATGGCAAGCCTGGGATCCAAAACAAAACCATTACGGTAACCGCCAATACGTGGCCCAAGATCACGACCGTGCGGTTCAAGGCTATGGTTACGCCAAAGGCCGAACAAAAAGGACCGGCTCGCTAGCATCCAATCCTTCGAACATCAGAGGCCCCGTTTGGGGCCTTTTTTTTGGCTACCGCCGCCCTCCAAAATCCACTACCTTTGAGGCTTAATTAACTGAAATACCATGTTTTCAATCTTACTTCAGAGCGCACAAACCCAAGGCAGCGCCTGGGGCCAGGTCATCCTGATGGCCGCCATCATTGCCATTTTCTATTTCTTTATGATACGGCCTCAGCAGAAAAAGGCCAAGGACCAGAAGAAATTTGTGGAAGAAGTGAAAAAGGGCGACCTGGTTGTCACCATTGGAGGGGCGCACGGTCGCGTGGCCGAAATCGAAGGCGACACCGTTGTCCTGGAATTTGAGCGAGGCGCCCGCATAAGGTTCTCGAAGTCAGCGATCTCGATGGACAATTCAAAAGCTGCAAACGCGGCTCCCAGGAAGGCCGAATAAGAAACCATTTCCCATCCGTTGAAGTTCCTCCGTGTCATTTTCAGCCTGCTTCGTTTCGATCGCACCAACTGGACTGCGCTGGCACTTTGCTTGTTTGCCGCAGCAGTCTTTTGGGTTTTCAATGCACTGAACAAAGACTACGACACGCAGTTGCTTCTCCCCCTCCGGGTTGAATTCGACGAAGAGCGATTCGCGTCGGCTGAAGCGATTCCCGCCATGCTACCGGTCAACATCCATGGCAATGGATGGGAGTTGCTCCGGAACAGCCTGGGATACAAGGTTCCGTTTGTTTCCGTACCG
>JAYRXB010000118.1:0-4652 GCA_041917735.1 Cyclobacteriaceae bacterium | reverse complement strand
ACGTGATCATCGATGCCATCAACGCCAAGTTCGGAGCAACGCTTCCGAAGGCTAAACTCTCAGACTTCTCGGGAACTGGCTTGCCGGTGAAGGGTCAGTAACCTAACGTCACACCAACAAAAAGAGGGGCTTCGGCCCCTTTTTTTATTGTGTCAAACCGATGCTCAGAACAGCTCCTTTGCGATGCGGTAGATGGGATCAGACTTTCCCATGGAATAAAAGTGCAGCGTGGGAACACCAAACTTGATCAGCTCCTTTGACTGCCGCACCGCCCATTCAATTCCGACCTGCTTAACCGCCGCGTTATCCTTGCATTTCTCCACCTCATCCGAAAGCTCTTCGGGGATGTCAATGTGAAATACCGTCGGCAGCACGCTGGCCTGGCTCTTGGTAGTGATCGGTTTAATTCCGGGAATAATGGGCACATGAATACCGGCTTCGCGGCACTGCCGTACAAAGTCAACGTACTTGCGATTGTCGAAAAACATCTGGGTGACGATGTACTCCGCACCCATATCCACCTTCAGTTTCAAGTACTTCAAATCCACCTTGAGGTTGGGTGCCGCAAAGTGCTTCTCCGGGTAGCCTGCCACGCCGACGCAAAAATTCGTGGGGGATGCGTTCTCCAGGTCCTCATCGAGGAACTTGCCCTGGTTCATGGCCACGATTTGACCCAGCAATTCCGATGCATACCGGTGCCCATCGGCTTCCGGCGCAAAGCGCCCCTCCGACTTGATCGCGTCGCCCTGGAGGGCCAGGACGTTGTCGATACCCAGGAAGTGAAGATCGATCAACGCGTTCTCGGTCTCTTCCTTGCTGAACCCCCCGCAGATGATGTGCGGCACGGTGTCAACCTGGTAGTGGGCCTGCAGCGCGGCGCAAATCCCTACTGTACCCGGGCGCTTCCGTGTGGAGCGCTTCTCCAACAAGCCATTCTCCTTCTTCTTGTATACATACTCCTCACGGTGGTATGTGACATCGATGAAGGGAGGCTTAAACTCCATCAGCGGGTCGAGGTTGTCATACAGGGTCTTGATATTTTCCCCCTTGAGGGGAGGAAGAATCTCGATGGAGAAGAGGGTTTTGCCGGCGGCGCGTGCAATGTGATCTGTAACTTTCATGTAGCTCTATTGAAGTGCAACGGATTATGTGTCAAGGTGTTTACGTGTCAACGTGTCAATGTGCTTTCGTGACACGAAAAAAAGTGTTTAAATGTCCGTGTGGTGGGAGCAACAATCCATTGGATCAATCCTACGTTGGCACCCTGGCACACTGACACGTTGGTACAATGTGATATCAACATAAAGGCATATGAATACTCACTCTTCCATTTCTTAGTATCCCAAATTCGGCGCCAGCCAGCGCTCCACCTCGCTTACCGTCATCCCTTTCCTGCCTGCATAGTCTTCTACCTGATCACGGCTGATTTTCCCCAACCCGAAATAGGCGGACTTCGGATGCGAGAAATAGTAGCCACTCACCGAAGAGGCCGGAAACATCGCATAGGATTCCGTCAGCCGGATGCCAGCCTGCTTGTCGGGCGCGAGTAACTCAAACACGGTCTTCTTCTCCGTGTGGTCGGGGCAGGCGGGGTATCCTGGCGCCGGCCGAATTCCCACATATTCCTCATCAATCAACTGCTCAGGGGTTAGTTTTTCTCCCTTGGCATAACCCCACCACTCTGCCCTTACCTTCTCGTGCAGGCACTCCGCAAACGCCTCTGCCAGCCGGTCTGCCAGCGCCTTCGCCATGATCTCCTGGTAGTCGTCCTGTTGAGTCTTGAAGGGCTCAATAAACTTTTCCAATCCAATTCCCGCGGTGACCGCAAACAAGCCGATGTAGTCTTTCTTGCCACTCTCCTTCGGTGCAATGAAGTCGGCCAGGCAATAGTTGGGCAAATTCGCCGCCTTCTTGTTCTGCTGGCGAAGGAAGTGTAGCACGTCCTGGACTTCGGTGGCACCTTTGTCTTTGAACAGCGTCACATCGTCGGAACCGGTGCGTGTGGCCGGATAAAAAGCAAGTACGCCGTTGGCCTGCAATTTTCGGCCAGCAACAATCTGGTCGAGCATGGCTTGCGCATCGTGATACAGGCGTGTGGCCTCGGCCCCCACGATGGAATCAGTCAGGATGCCCGGGAACCGGCCGGAAAGCATCCAGGTCTGAAAGAACGGCGTCCAATCGATGTATTTTCGAATCTCGTCCAGCGGGTAGTTGATAAACTCCCTTCGACCGATAAATGCCGGGGTAACGGGCGTAAACCCGGACCAATCGATGGCCGTGGCATTCTGTCGGGCTTCCTGCAGCGATATGAAACTCTTTTCCTGCCGTCGGCTTTCGTGGTCGTCGCGAAGCTGGGCATACTCCTTTTTGTATCGTTCCCGGATGGCGCCACGCGTCTCCGTGCTGATGAGCTCACTGGCCACGGGCACTGACCGGGACGCATCCAGCACGTGAATCACTGCCCCCTCGTAGCAGGGGTCAATTTTGACAGCCGTATGGATCCGCGACGTGGTGGCACCCCCGATCAGTAGCGGCAGGTCCATTTTCTCGTGCTGCATTTCCTTGGCAACGTGAACCATTTCATCCAGCGATGGCGTAATCAGGCCGCTCAGGCCGATGATATCCACCTTCTCCCGGCGCGCCGCCTCCAGGATCTTGTCGGGAGGCACCATTACGCCCAGGTCCACGACCTCGTAATTATTGCAGGCCAGAACAACACCGACGATGTTCTTTCCAATGTCATGTACATCGCCCTTGACGGTAGCCATCAGTATCCTGGCCGCCGGCTTGCCTACCTGGCCGCTGCGGCGCTTCTCCTCTTCGAGGTATGGCGTGAGGTAGGCTACAGCCTTCTTCATCACGCGGGCGCTCTTCACCACCTGCGGCAAAAACATTTTTCCAGCGCCAAAGAGGTCGCCCACCACGTTCATGCCGGCCATTAGGGGCCCTTCGATGACCTGCAACGGCTTCTCAAACTTCTGCCGCAACTCTTCGACATCCTGGTCAATGTAGTCGATGATGCCCTTGACCAGGGAATGCGTGATCCGGTCTTCCACCGGCTGGCTGCGCCACAGGTCATCCTGTTCCTTCTTCTTGGCCGAACCCTTAACCGTCTCTGCAAACTCCAGCAGCCGCTCCGTGGCGTCGTCGCGGCGGTTCAGCAATACGTCTTCTACACGCTCCAGCAGGTCTTTTGGGATCTCGTCATAAACGGCCAGCATCGTAGGGTTCACGATACCCATTGTCATCCCATTGCGAATCGCGTGGTAGAGGAACGCCGAATGCATGGCTTCCCGGACCAGTTGGTTACCGCGAAAACTAAACGACACGTTGCTGACACCCCCGCTCACCTGGGCATGCGGGAGGTTTTCGCGTATCCACTTGGTAGCCCGGAAGAAGTCCAAGGCATACGTACGGTGCTCCTCTATGCCCGTAGCTACCGGGAATATGTTTGGGTCAAAGATGATGTCCTGCGGCGGAAAATGTACTTCGTGAACGAGGATGTCATAGGCACGCTTGCAGATGTCAATCCGGCGCTGGTATGTATCGGCCTGCCCCTGTTCGTCAAAGGCCATGACCACGGCAGCCGCACCGTAGCGACGAACCAGCCTGGCCTGCCGCACAAACTCCTCCTTGCCTGCCTTCAGGCTGATGGAATTGACAATGCTTTTTCCCTGCAGGCACTTCAATCCTGCTTCGATGACCGACCACTTTGATGAGTCGACCATAACCGGGATTCGGGCGATCTCCGGTTCGGAGGCCATGAGGTTCAAAAACTTGACCATGGCCGCCTCGGAGTCGAGCATGCCTTCGTCCATGTTGACGTCAATGACTTGCGCCCCTCCCCTTACCTGGTCGAGGGCGATCTCTAGCGCTTCATCAAACTTGTCTTCTTTGATCAGCTTCAAGAACCTGGCCGAGCCGGTCACGTTGGTACGCTCCCCGATATTGACAAAGTTCGATGCCGGGGTAATGGTAACGGCCTCAAGGCCGCTCAGTTTCAACGAGCTGTCCATAGTCGATAGTCCATGGTCAATAGCAGTGGGGCTTTTGCAAGCTCGCCTGGTGTATCCCGAAGGTCAGTAGTCGATGGTCGATAGTCCACAGCTGCCAGCCGCATCTGAGCGGCTAAAACATACCTCTCTTCGACAGGAAAACTCCGGATCAAGTCACTAATCCCCCCAGAAAGATCAACGGCTCTCTGCCACACCTTTAGCTTTTCAAACTTAAATGCCATCTATATTCTTTAACTAACTATCTCTTATAAGAATTTGATCACTGACTTTATACTATGGACCATCGACTATGGACTATGGACCATGGACTATCGACTACTTACCTTGCACCACCCCCACCTCCCGGGGCTTATATTTTGCGGCGAGTTCCGCAATGACTTTTATATGTTCAGGCGTCGTACCACAGCATCCACCGATGATGTTTACCAGGCCTTCGTCGAGAAACTCCTTGATTTGCTGCCCCATTTCCTCGGGAGTCTGATCGTAGTGCCCGAACTCATTGGGCAGACCAGCGTTTGGATAGGCGCTTACAAAGAAAGGCGCTTGTTCGTTGAGCACCTGCAGGTAGGGACGCAAAGCCTTCGCCCCAAGTGCACAGTTCAACCCGATGCTCAGCAAGGGAACATGGGACACCGT
>JAYRXB010000117.1:0-3060 GCA_041917735.1 Cyclobacteriaceae bacterium | reverse complement strand
TTGGGCATGTTTACGCCCTTGGCATTCTGGATGGCCAGTCGTAGCCTGGGGTTATTGTCCGGGTTTGGTCCCCCCGCCTTAACTGCGATGGCGATGTCTTTTCCGATACGCGTGAACGCTTTGGCCATCCGGTCAAACCGTGCAAACATCTTGTGCTTTCTCTTTTCAAATATGCGGCCCATACAGTCTGGTTGGTGAAGGGAGGTGCAAAAATAGGAGGGCAAACGGAAAGGTCAAATGCCGGCTAACCCGGTAAAATAGAGCTGGAATTCCATGGGGCTGGACTCCCGGAAATCGTCAGCGGCAAGGTCATCGAAAATCGCGGGATCAAATTCAAGATCGCGGCGGTCGACTGCACCATTGGGGTGTACCGTCAATTCAGTCCCCTTCAGGTGGACTGGGTTCACCCGAACCAGGATAAGGGATCCTTCCCATTCCTTTTTGAAGTATCGATGCACGATATTTGAGCTCATGGCGCTGCTATGCCTTCCCGTATGAGACTCCAAATGCCCGATGCATTTTTTACCGAGCGCTTGGGTATGTTCCGGCTTAAGCACGAAGATGCAGAAGAAATCTTTTATACCTATGCCAGCAAGCCGGAGGCGACAAAATTTGTTTCCTGGCCGACGCACGAGTCCGTGGCCGACACCCGAAAGTACCTCGCCTTTGCCCGAGCAGGGTGGGACGCCGGTGTCGACTATTCCTATGCGGTACGGCTCTCCAACCGGCGACTGATCGGAAGCTGCGGGGCTTTGAACGACAAGGGCATAATCCAATTCGGGTACATCCTGAGCCCAAGCCAGTGGGGTCAGGGGTATGCTACGGAAGTGTGCAAGAAGCTCATGGAGATTTTGTCCACCACACCCGGTGTGCTTTCAATTGGGTCTTTTGTGGATGCAGAGAATGCGGCTTCGGCACGCGTCCTCATCAAGTCAGGGCTACAGCAGGTGGAGTTGCGACCAAAGTGGTTCCGCTTTGTGAACCAGGGCAATCAGGAAAAGGACTGCATTTTCTTCAGATTGCCGTTTCAGCCATGATGGTGGCAGAAAGGCTGGGTTGATTGGCGGCCCATCTCGATTCCAGTAGGGAGGACCAGGCGTTGAGGTAGGCAACCGCGTCTTCCTTGCAATTGTGTTTCAAATGAATTCCCCGGTCGGGCATGATGGCCAGCACCTGTGGGTTAGAAAGACGCTCCAGGTGAACGAGATCATCGCGATCAAAACCAAAGGAAATCAGATCATCAATCAGGTTATCCATGGGTAGGCCGGTTGAGGGGCAGTAATCACGCAGTTGTTCACTCCAGTCGCCGTGACCCTCCATGGCACGGGCATGGATTTCCCGGGGAGACGCCTGGGTGACCACCTGGGCGAGAAATCCGCAGTTACATTGCCCCATATGTCCCCATTGGTAGCCGTCTGACTTTTCAAGTCGCTGGGCAGTTTCCCGCAGTGCCAGGATTACGGAAGTAATTGGTTTAGCCATGGTTCGAAATTAACACCCGGGAGTCAAAAATGTTCCAGTATTCCAGTGGTGGGTAGGGCCGTCATATTCATGGAATTGGTTTCTTGCCCGCCCCTTGTTATACTTGCTGCTCAATTCAATTCAACGTATGGGAAAAGGTGATAAGAAGTCAAAGAAAGGCAAGATTTGGAAAGGCAGCTACGGCGTGTCGCGCAATAAGAAAGCCATCAAGGCACGGTTGAAGCGCCTCGCTTCGCAACCAGCCGCACCGGCCGCCGAAAAGCCGAAGGCCAAACGCGCCACCCGGAAGAAGGAAACGGCTGCGGAGTAGCCGGCCATCAAACAAATGAGACCCGCACCATTCCGTGGTGCGGGTTTCTTATTTTTGTCAACTATGAAATTGCATCTTTTCCGTGCGGGGGTGCTCATGGCTGTGGCTCTATCCTGTAACCCGAAGCAGGAGATAAAGACTGAACCTGACTATATCGTTGAGGTGGATGCCTGGCATGCACAGCGGGTGGAGGAACTAAGGAGTCCTTCCGGATGGCTGAACATCGCGGGATTGTATTGGCTCACCGATGGAATCAACTCGTTTGGTCGGGGTGCCGACAACACCCTGGTGTTTCCATCTACCATGACCATAGACAAGGCCGGGTACTTTAGCCTGGAGAATGGGTTGGTTCGCCAGTCATTGCTGCCCGAGGTGCCGGTGACGCGAAATGGCGTACCCGTCGAGCGAACCATGATCGTTTTTCACCCCGACAGCAGCCGGCAACCGGTAATGGAATTTGGCGCGCTTCGGTGGTTCATCATCAAACGCGATACGAAATATGGCGTCAGGCTTCGCGACCTCAATCATCCCGACTTGCAGCAATTCACCGGAATCGACCGCTTCCCCGTAGATGCCCGGTGGAGAGTTATCGCACGGTGGGAGGAGACTCCGGGCAGAACGATTCCCATTACGAATGTACTGGGGCAGACCACCCAACAGGCTGCACCCGGTGTGTTGGTGTTTGAGTTGGATGGAGAAGAATTTCGACTGGATGCCCTGGATGAAGGCAGCGATGAGTTGTTCATCATCTTTGGCGATGCCACCAATACCCGGGAAACGTATGGCGCCGGACGATACCTGTATGTCCCCAAGCCCGTTGGCGGCGTTGTTACCGTTGACTTCAATCGTGCGGAGAACCCGCCGTGCGCGTTCACCGAATTTGCCACGTGTCCACTGCCACCGGCCCAAAATGTAATGAATATCGATGTGCCTGCTGGTGAGAAGGTGTTTGTGCACCATTAACCTATTGTTACCATGTTCGCTAAGTCAAAGTTTATGCACAAGTCGTTGCCGCTGTTCTTGGTCCTACTAGTTGGGTGCAGCACCGGCAATAAGATTGCGCGTCGTGATGTGGCAGCAGCGCAGCAATTGGTCGGTGTTGAGTTTTCAAGGGGCGAACAGCAAACCATGCTGGGTTATCTTTCAGAAAACCGGGCGGGGTATGACAGCATGCGGAAAATCCGGTTGGATTATGACGTGGCACCGGCCAGCTACTTCGATCCAAGGCCCGATCACTTTGTTCCCAAGTCCAGGCAACGGTCTTCCGA
>JAYRXB010000116.1:0-6445 GCA_041917735.1 Cyclobacteriaceae bacterium | reverse complement strand
GGCACGGTCATGGTTGGCCAGTTTTTGGCGCAGGAGTTTGAGCTTCTGCGTGTTGGTTCCAGAAGCATGCAGTATCGAAAAGAGTTCTTGCAGCGATTCGGGAGAGAATCCTTTACCGATCAATTCATTCCGAACTCCCTCTTCGCCGATCTTGTCCAGTTTGTCGATGGCGACGAAGAGTGCGCCCTCGTTGTTGCCGGCACCGGCAATGTGGGCCATGCCAGACAGCACGCCGCGGTGGTTGATCTTTATGGTGTAGCCAACGATGCCCAGTTTGCGGAACACATCGCGGATCATCAGGACGATCTCCGCTTCGGGTACAAGCGAATCAGTGCCGATCACGTCGGCATCGCACTGGTAGAATTCCCGGTAGCGACCCTTCTGCGGACGGTCGGCGCGCCAGACCGGCTGGATTTGGTAGCGTTTGAACGGGAAGGTGATTTCGTGGCGGTTCATCACCACGTAGCGGGCAAAGGGAACGGTGAGGTCGTACTTGAGGCCTTTCTCGGCGATCGTCGGAGTAAGGCGCCTGGAGTCGCGCGAGGTCAGCACCGTTTCATCGGCATCCTTCAGGAAATCGCCCGAGTTGAGAACTTTGAACAACAGCTGGTCGCCTTCCTCGCCGTACTTGCCGGTCAGGGTCGAGAGGTTTTCCATGGAGGGCGTCTCCAGCGGCAGGAATCCATACCGCTCGAACACTGAACGAATGGCCTGGAAGATAAACTGGCGTTTGGCCATAACGGCCGGTCCGAAGTCGCGCGTGCCTTTGGGGAGGGTAGGTCGATCCATGGTAAATAACGGCCCCCAAGTTAATCACTAGGCCCAAGAATCCCTGTTTTTGTGGCTTCTGGCAAATAATCCGGTGCGGGGTACCTGAAAAACCGGGAAACTGATTAGTTTTGCACCCTTTAAATCGAAGACCATGTCAGTAACCCGTTTGAAGCGCAAGAACCGTAAGGATAAGGCCATCGCAGCTCGCCGTCGTCAGACCCTCAAAATCCAGGGCTTCAAGCCGGTGGCCAAGAGCGTGGACATCGAGAAGATCAAGGAGGAATTCAAGGCCAAGAAGGCGGCTAAGAAGTAATCCCCCGCTTCCCCAATTCGACAACTTCCAGTTTCTTGATTTTTCCCTCGCCCAGTTCGAGGCGAAGCACAGTGCGCATGGTGTGAAATCCCTGCTGACCGGCTGCGCCCGGATTAATGAATAGCAGACCCCTTCCTTCGTCTTTCTTTACCTGGCAAATGTGGGAGTGCCCACAGATCAACACATCCGCGCGGCGTGTGTTCAGCAGTTTCTTTACCCGCGTGGTATAGGCCGGTGTCTTTCCTGCGATGTGTGTGATCAGGATGGTTACCCCTTCGCGTTGCAGCCAACGATCTTCCGGAAATCGCTGTTGCATGGCTGCATCATCGATGTTGCCATACACGGCCTGAACAGGCGCGATGCGCTCCAGCCCGGTGATCACCTCCGCGTCACCGATATCGCCGGCATGCCAGATTTCATCGCACCCCGCGAAATAACCTTCGAGTGTCGGATCGAAGTAGCCGTGAGTATCGGAAATGACACCAATCCGCACCGTGGATAAATTAGCGTTTGGTCGGCGTCTCCGCGCGCATTCCGAGCAGCGAATCGAGCGCGTGATCCACTTCGCGAATCCGGGGATACGCGTTGTTGCTGAGGACAACGATCGTTTTGTCGGCGTCGTCAAAGCGAACGATCCGCGTGGAATAACCGGGATTGGATCCCGTGTGCCAGATCTTCCGCCCCAGCGTTGGATGACGATCAATCATCCAGCCGAAACCATAATAGGAGAGCGAGTCATTGGAAAGCCGATAGGGCGCGAAGGCCTGCTCAAGCGTTTCCTTCTTCACCAGGTCATTCGAATAGAGCGCGCGGTCCCACTGCAGGAGGTCTGTGGCTGTGCTGCTCACGCGTCCAGGTCCTTTTCGATTCCCCAGCCATACGATGTAGTTGGAAGAAGGGAAGCTGTCTGCTGCGACAAACCGGTTTCGTTCCTCAACCCACACATATCCTTTCGCGAAGTTGGAGACCGCTGCTTTTTCTTCCAGGGTGCGGATGTCGGTGGAAGCTAAACGCAAGGGCCCGAAGATCCGGTCGCGGCATTGCGCGATAAAGTCCTTGCCCGCTGCCACTTCGGCGATACTGGCCAGCAGCACGTACCCGGTGTTGCTGTATTCGTAGGCAGTGCCGGGCTCAAACTCCCTGGGTGGGTGGTATTGCTTGAGGTAGGCGAGGATGTCTTCATTTCCAGCCACTTTCGTCTTATCCCAGTGTGCATCCATGATGGCTTGGTAGTCGGGGAGCCCCGACGTGTGGGTGAGCAGGTGCCTCACCTGTATACCCGGGTACGGGAGACCCGGCAGAAATTTCTCGAGTGGGTCATCCACCGAGAGCTTTCCTTCTTCGGCCAGCATCATAATGATCATGCTGGTAAACTGTTTGGATACAGAGGCCAGCTCAAAAACGGTAGTGGTGTCGTTGGTGAGTTGCTTCTCCCGGTCGCGGTAGCCGAACGCGCGGTGATATACCGGCATTCCTTTTTCAGCAACCAAAACCACTCCGGAGAACGTTTCGTGCGATGAAAAAACACTGTCGATGGCGGCGGGAAGGTTGTCTATGGGCTCACGCGGGGTTCCGCAAGCCGCAAGCAGCAGACCAAGTAAAGCCGGTAATATTCGGCGCATAACTTATTGAATTCGTTTTGCGAGATCATCCAGGTACTGCCGCATCGTGGCTTCATGTCCGAAGACAAACCGCGACATGAACCGGAAGACGGGGTTGTAGACTTCGCCCTCTTCGGTGATCGTGAGGCGGCAACCGGTGTCGGTGGCAACAAGCTCGTAGGTCCAGGCCCCGCCATAGGGAAGATCGGTTGTGATGATTCGGGTAACCATTCGTTCGGGGGTGGTGAACTCCTCGATGCGGTATTCAACGGCTTCGCCGGATGCGGACACCTCCGTAAAGGTGTTGGAGCCAAGTCGAATCTCTTTAAGGTCTGTGCGCCATTCCGGCCAATGGGCAAAATCTGAAAGCACCTTCCATACCTCGTCACGATTCGACTGGAAATCGCGGCTGACGGATGCTTCATGTTTTTCCGGGAGCAAGGTGCCGGTGATCACGACGGCCAGGATGACCACGCCAAGGGCGATCAGGATTCGGATTACCGTTTTCATTCCAGGTTGACGGTGCATACGGAGTGAGGTGAAAGGTTAGAGACTGCTGCCCAGTTCGGGCACAAAGTCAAGGATAATGGAGTTCATACAAAACCGCTTGCCCGTGGGCGGCGGTCCGTCATCAAAAACATGTCCGAGGTGGCTGTCACAGCGTCCACACAAAACTTCGGTGCGGTTGAGGCCGTGCGAGCTGTCCGGCTCATAGCGAACGCTGGTAGTGCGTGAAGGTTCAAAGAAACTGGGCCAGCCGCAATCGCTGGCGAATTTGGCATCCGAACGGAAGAGCCGGTTGCCGCACACGGCGCAATAGTAGGTGCCGCGGCTATTGTACTTGTAGTATTTTCCGGTGAAGGCCTTTTCCGTGGCCTTGTTTCGAGCCACCTGGAACACACTGTCGCTGAGGACCGTCTTCCAAACGGAATCCGGGACGTCGAGTCGCAGGGTATCCGTGCGAGAGTAGTAGGGATTGACCGGGCCGGCGGCTTCGGAGACGGGCTCTTTTGCCGTAGGCTGGCACGCCATGACGGCGATCAGGCACAGTGTGATCCAGGGGGACTTTGGTGAAGAAGGAGGAATCACCGGATTCCTCACATGCCCATATTTTTCGATTCCTTCTTGGCGCGCTTTTCAGCACGTTTTTCCTTCAGGGTCTTTTGAGGCTTCTTCTTCTCTTCTTTTTTCTTGTCTTGACCTTTTGACATAATCGTTGATGGTTAGATGAACAATAGCCAAATCTACTATTGAAACTTATTATCGCAAAGGGTCAGACGCGCATCAGGCATGCCGCTTCCCTTTGCCAAACCACCGGCGACGGGGCTTCTGGGCAGGGTGGGAGGCAGCGTGCCGCTGGTGGTCTGCAGCAGCCCGCGGGGCCGGTTCACCGGAACCCAATCCAGCTGGTGTCGGCATAACGGGAACCGACTTGCCGATCAGTTTCTGAATATCGCGCAGGTACGCTCGTTCTTCGGTGTCACAAAACGAGATGGCGGTTCCGCTGGCTCCGGCCCGACCCGTACGGCCGATGCGGTGAACGTACGTTTCCGGAACGTTGGGAAGCTCAAAATTGATGACGTGCGACAGTTCATCGATATCAATTCCCCGTGCCGCAATGTCGGTAGCCACCATCACACGGGTGTGTCCCGATTTGAAATTGCTCAACGCCCGCACACGAGCGTTCTGCGATTTGTTGCCGTGAATGGCCTCCGCCTGCACGCCGGCGCGGCTCAGGTCCCTGGCGACGCGATCGGCACCGTGCTTGGTCCGTGTAAACACGAGCGCGGATTCGATTTCCGGATGCTCCTTCAACAGGTGCAGCAGGAGTTTTCGTTTTTCGTTCTTCTCTACGAAATAGAGTTGCTGGTTTACAGTATCTGCCGTCGACGACACGGGAGTAACTTCCACGCGCGCCGGGTGATGAAGAATGCTGTGTGCCAGGGAAGCGATCTCGCCGGGCATGGTAGCGGAAAAGAGCAATGTCTGGCGCTGCTTGGGCAACCGGGCGATCACGCGCTTGACATCATGGATGAATCCCATGTCGAGCATGCGGTCAGCTTCATCAAGAACAAACATCTTGAGGTTGCGCAGGTTGACGAACCCCTGGTCCATGAGGTCCAGGAGTCGACCCGGAGTGGCGATGAGGATATCAACGCCTGAGCGCAGGGCATCCGTTTGTGGTTTCTGTCCAACGCCGCCAAAGATGACCGTGTGGCGTAGGCGAAGGTGACGGCCATAGGCTCCGAAGCTGTCGCCAATCTGAGCGGCAAGTTCGCGCGTGGGCGTGAGGATCAGCGCCTTGATGCCGTCGGGTCCTTTCTTGTAAAGCTCGTCTTCGTGAAGCAGTTGCAGGATGGGAATGGCGAACGCAGCCGTTTTGCCAGTGCCGGTCTGTGCGCAACCCAGCAGGTCGCGTCGCTCAAGGAGTACAGGTATGGCTTGCTGCTGGATGGGCGTAGGCGTCGTATAGCCTTCCGTCTTGAGCGCACGCAATATGGGCTCAATGAGGTTAAGTTTTTCGAATGTCATGAATGTTGATAAAGTGCGGCGAGGTGCCAAAAAAATGAATATGCGGTGACCTCTTGTGTCGACGTAGGGCTGTGGATTCGTTGTTTAAAGCCCTTTCTAACGGGAAATCGGAGGACGTGCGTGCAAAGATACGATTAATTATGTACCAGCGCGCTATGGCCCTCCTTACGGGGCCACCTCCACGATCATCTCTACTTCGCAGGCGATGTTCCAGGGAAGGGAAGTCATGCCCACCGCCGAGCGGGCGTGCTGTCCGCGATCGCCAAACACGTCAATCATCAGGTCGGAAAATCCGTTGATGACTTTCGGATGGTCGGTGAATCCGGGCTCGGCGTTAACCATTCCAAACACCTTTACGATTCGGACCACCTTGTTTAAGTCGCCGATCTCATCCTTCAGAACTTTCAGCAGGCTGATGCCGGTGGAGCGTGCGGCGGCATAGCCCTCATCCAATGTGATGTCCTTGCCAACCTTCCCGTAATACCCCGGTCGGTCTCCGGCAGGCAAGGGACCGTTGCCGGAAAGGTACACGAGGTTGCCGGTCCGCACGGCCGTGACAAGCCGCACACCGGGTGGAATTGTGGGGGCTGCCAGGGTGATGCCGAGGCTGTCGAGGCGGGCCTCTACATCATACGTGTAGAGGGGTACTTGCTTTTGCTGCGTGGTTTCCTGGGTGGCACACCCAGCCAGCAGCGCGACGAAAATCAGCATTACGAACCGCATAATCTCAGGGAATGGGATTACCTGCATTGTCCAGCAGAACGACAGCGCCCTTGAGTTTCTTCACTTCCTCCAGTTGTGTGGCCTTATCACCAACAACCAGGTACGTCATTCTTTTCTCACTCATGTAGGTAGTGATCACCTTTCGGAAATCATCGACAGTCATTTTGAGCAGCTCGTCCTGGTCATCTTCAATGAACGTGGCCGACCGCCCGTATTTACTTATCTCGCGCAGCAGGCTGAGTTTTGAGCCCAGGGATTCGTACGCCAGGGTGTTGCCCTTGAGTACCTTGTTTTGTGTCACGGCCACTTCCGCAGGTCCAAAGCTGGCAGCATAATCCGTCAGCATCTTCTGGATGATTTCGAGCGAAGGCAGGGTGGCGTTGCTGCGTACGCTGGTGGTCACCACGAAGGGTGCACGCTCACGCAGCCTGGCCAGGTTGGAATAGGCTCCGTACGTAAATCCTTTCTCCACCCGCAAGGTTTGAAATAACCTGCCGCTGGATCC